>NZ_JCBATA010000036.1:0-76484 GCF_059816245.1 Frankia sp. RB5 | reverse complement strand
CCCCCCCCCCCCCCCCCCCCCCCCCCCCCCCCCCCCCCCCCCCCCCCCCCCCCCCCCCCCTTTTTTCACCGACCCCGCCCCCACCTACATCTACACGCTAGCAGACACTCTTCCCCTACCCGCCGCTCTTCCGATCTCCGGCCGGCGCGACGGCCGCCCGTGGGGTCTCGCCCGTGCGGGCCGGTGCCGCCGACGCCGCGGATGCCGCCGGGGCGGCCGCGGGCCGGGCGGCGGGGACGCCGCGACCGGGTGTTGCCGCGGCGCCGGGCCGGGCGGCGGTGGTGTTGGTGCCGAGGCGCCGGCCGGTGTTGCGCGGCAGGGCACTGACCCGGGTCGCGGCCGTGCGCCGCGGCGGCTGTGGCTCCGGTCGACGGTTCGCCGCGGCGACCTCGGCCGGTTCGGGCCGGGCCAACTCGGCTGGGGCGGCGGGTTCGCCCGCCTCCGCATCCGCCGCCCAGGTCTGGTCGGCCACGAACTCGTCGCCCGTGCCGCCCGCCGCCTCGCCGGCGAAGGCCGCCGCCTCGCCAGCGAAGGCCGCGGCCACGTCGGCGCCGAGGTCGTCGCCGTCCTCGGCCGCCTGGCCGTCCGCGCTCGCGCTGCCGGGAACAGCGGCCTGCCCGCCGATGGCGGGCGACAGGGCGGGCCCGACGGGCGTCTCGATGCCGGGCTGCCCGCCGTGGGCCGGCGGCGACGCGGGGTGGGAGAGGGCCGGGCCGTCGCCCGGAGCGCCGCTCGAGGCGCCTGCCCCCGGCAGGGCACCGCCGACCGCTGGGGACCCGCCGAAGACGGCGGAGCCGACGGTGGTCTGAGGACGGGCGGGCATGGGCGGCTCGACCGGGAGCCCCGCCGCGGCGGGGGTGGGGGCCGGGCCGGGCTGCGGTGCATGATCCGGCGTGAACTCCGGCGCGTGGGCAGGGTCGAGATCCGGCGCGGGCACCGTCCGGAAGACGCCGGGACGCGCCGGCGGGGCGCCGCTGGGCTGGTTCGCCGCCGGGTAGGGAATGCCGGGGAATGCCGCGGGCTGCGGGTAGGAGCGCGCGGCCGGCCTGTCCGGGAACGCCGGGGGCGGGGCGGCGGTCACCGGGGGATAAGAGGCCAGTGGGGCCTGGTCGGGCACCAGCGTCAGCGCCGGTCCCGCCGGCCGCCCGGCGGGGGGCGCCAGCGCGGCGGGCATGGCCGGCGGCGCCGGGACGGCGGCGGGTTCGGCGCTCTCCGGAGCGACGAGTGCTCGGGCGGCGTCGTCGTGCGGGCGGACCCGGCGCACGACCGGATCCCAGGTCCAGCGGGCGCAACGGCTCTCGGAGGTGAGCTGGACCAGCCAGATGCCGTCCACGCGGCGCCAGGCGTCCCACTGCGCGGCGGCCGGGTTGTCCTGGGCGACGACCAGGCGCGCGTCGACGACCTCGCCCAGTGGCCGGCCGGGCACCCCGCCGGGGTCCTTGGGCAGCAGCGCGGCACGGGCCTCCTGGACGACGCGGGCGCGCTCGGCCAGAACCGGGCCCTCGTACCGCTCCACCCGCTCCACCGGGATCCCGGCGGCGCGGGCGACCTCGGCGGCCGTCTCCCCGGCCCGCAGCCGGGCCTGGATCTCCCGCGGCGTCAGCGCGCTCTCCGTGCGCACCTCGCTGCGGCGCACCCCGCGCAGGGCGGCCCGGAGCCGGTCGTCCACCGGCACTCGGAACTGCTCGCCGTCGGTCCGCCCGGCCGCGTCCGCGAGCACGAGGTAGCCGCCGTCCTCGCTGAGTGCGATCGCCCGCAGCTCACGCATGGCGCCTCCTGTTCTCTCGAAGCCATACCGTGCCCGTCGCCGTGCCGCGCGACGCGCGTGACGCGCTCCGGCGGACGAACCCGCGGGCAGGTTGACATGACGCACCCGAACCCGCCTTCGGTACGTGCGTCCCGGTAGATGACAGCCTGCCATCGATGCGGCCGCTCCGGTGGCTGTCGGCGGACGACACGCGCAGTCTGACCGAGTCGGGCCTGTCCGGTCGGGCCGCGCAAGGCCGGATCGTCCTAGGGACGCCGCCCGCCCGGCGGCCGCGTGGCGGGGCCGCGCCGGCGGGCGGCCCGGGTGGCCGGGCGGGGCCGGCCCTGGTCGCCGAGACCCGCGAGCGCGGCACCGACGATCCCCGCCTCGTTCTGCAGCTGGGCGGGCACCACCCGGGTGCGCACCTCGAGCTGGTCGAGGAACTTGTCGGCCTTCCTGCTGACGCCGCCGCCGATGATGATCAGGTCCGGCCAGAGCAGGGCCTCCAGCGTGCCGAGGTAGCGCGACACCCGCTTGGCCCACTTGTCCCAGGACAGGTCCTCGCGCTCCCGGGCGGCGTCGGACGCCTTCGTCTCGGCGTCGTGTCCGTGCACCTCGAGGTGGCCGAGCTCGGTGTTCGGCACGAGCTGGCCGTGCAGGAACAGGGCGGTGCCGATGCCGGTGCCGAAGGTCGTCATGACCACCAGGCCGGCGACGTCGCGACCGGCACCGAAGGCCAGCTCGGCGAGACCGGCCGCGTCCGCGTCGTTGACGGTCGTGATGTCCGCCGCACTCGGCGCCGCCGCGGGCGGCACCGGCACGGAAGGGACGGCGGGGCCCGGGGCGCCGAGCGCGGCCGACAGCAACGCGACCGTGTCCGTCCCGATCCAGGACGGCGCGATGTTCGCGGCCGTGAGGGCGATCCCGTTCTTCACCACCGCGGGCAGCGCCACCCCGACCGGGCCGGACCAGCCGAAATGGTTCACCACCTCGGCGATGGTGTCGGCGACGGCGGCCGGCTCGGCCGGCTGCGGGGTGGGGATGCGCAGCCGAGGCGCGGCCAGCGAGCCGTCCTCGATGTTGACCGGAGCGCCCTTGATGCCGCTTCCTCCGACGTCAACCCCGAAGACCTGCATGGCCGAAGTCCTCCCCGCGCCGATGTAGCCGCCTGTGCCGTTGGGGCCGGGACACGCGCCCGCGCCGTCGGCCCGCGGTCCGCGCACGGCTCCGTGGCCGCGGCGTGCTCGCGCGACCGGGGCCGGTCCCCTGACCGCCGAGCACTAAGTCTCGCAGGCATGGCGACCCTGGTGGCGCCCACCCGTCCCCGCGGGCGCTCGGCGGCGCGCGACGCCGCCGCCGGGGAGCCTGTCCCGGATGCGGACTCCGGACCCGGATGATGGGAGCCGGTCGGCTCTATACGCTTGGAGGGTGAGTCTGGTTGACACCTACGGGCGGGTCGCGACCGACCTGCGGGTGTCGCTGACCGACCGCTGCAACCTGCGCTGCTCCTACTGCATGCCCCCCGAGGGACTGCCCTGGCTGCCATCGGAACGGCTGCTGACGGACGACGAGGTGGTGCGCCTGGTCGGCATCGCGGTGCGCGCACTCGGCGTCACCGAGGTCCGCCTCACCGGCGGTGAACCCACCCTGCGGCCCGGTCTCGCGGCACTGGTCGCCCGGCTCGCCGCGCTGCGGCCGCGACCGGCGCTGTCACTGACCACCAACGGGCTGTCGCTCGCCCGGCTGGCCGCGCCCCTGCGTGCCGCCGGACTGGACCGGGTCAACGTCTCGCTGGACACGACGGACCCCGAGCGGTTCGCCCGCCTCACCCACCGTGACCGGCTCGGGGATGTGCTGGCCGGGCTGCGGGCCGCCGCCGCCAGCGGGCTGGTGCCGGTCAAGGTCAATGCCGTGCTCCTGCGGGACGTCAACGACGACGAGGCGCCCCGGCTGCTGCGGTGGGCGCTCGGCGAGGGCTACGAGCTGCGGTTCATCGAGCAGATGCCGCTGGACGCCCAGCACGGCTGGCAGCGCTCGTCGATGGTGTCCGCCCCGGAGATCCTCGCCGCGCTGCGGGCCGAGTTCGCCCTGCGAGCGGTGCCCGGGCGGGGCAGCGCGCCGGCCGAGCTGTTCGAGGTCGACGGCGGCCCGGGCCGGGTCGGTGTGATCGGCTCCGTGTCGGCACCGTTCTGCGCGGCGTGCGACCGGGTCCGGCTGACCGCCGACGGCCAGGTGCGGACCTGCCTGTTCGCCCGCGAGGAGAGCGACCTGCGCGCGGCCCTGCGCGCCGGCGCCGGTGACGAGCGGATCGCCGAGCTGTGGCGGACGGCGATGTGGGGCAAACGCGCCGGGCACGGCATCGACGATCCGGCGTTCCGCCAGCCGCGGCGGCCAATGTCGGCGATCGGCGGATGACCGGCCGGCCCGACCCGGCGGCCGGACACCCGCGCTGGAGTGCCCTGGTGCTGGCGGGCGGCGCGGCCCGCCGGCTCGGCGGGCAGGACAAGCCCGCTGTCGTGGTGGGTGGCGTCACCCTGCTGGAACGGGTGCTCGCGGCGACGGCTGGAGCCGAGCGGCGAGTGGTCGTCGGCCCGCGGCGCGCGCTGCCCGCAGGCACGGGCGCAGGCGCGGACGCAGGCGCGGACGCAGGCGTCGGCGCCGTGGCCGCGAGAGGTGCTGACACGCGTGGTGCCGACGCGGCCGGAACCGGTGTGGTGTGGTGGCGGCAGGAGGATCCGCCCGGCGGCGGCCCGGTCGCGGCGATCGCCGCCGGGCTGGACGCGGTGAGCACCGCGTATGTCGCCGTGCTCGCTGCCGACCTGCCATTTCTGGGCCGCCAGGAGATCGACGCGCTGCTCGCGGCCGCCGCGCGCCCGGCGATCGAGGTCGCCGTCCTCGTCGACCCGAGCGGCCGCCGTCAGTATCTCGCCGCGCTCTGGCGCACGTCTCGGCTGCGCGCGGCCCTGCCCGCCGAACCGACCGGGCAGCCGGTGCGGCTGCTGTTCGACGGCAGGGCGGTGGCCGAGGTCCCGGCGGATGCCCGGGCCATCCTGGACTGCGACGAGCCCGGGGACGTGGAGCGGGCGCGCCGGTGGGTCGGCGCGCCGTGGCCCGCCGCGCACGTCGCGGCGTCGGTGAGGGATGCGATCGGGTCACGTGACGCGCCGGGCCCGCCTGCCGGGACGGCGTCGCGTGGCGTGGCGATGGCGCACGATGGGACGGTGCCCTCCGCCGCTGACCCGCCCGTTGATCGTCCGTCGGCGCCGATGGGCCCCGATCCGGCTTCCGCGTCCGGTGCGCCGGCGGGGCCCGGCGGTGTGCTCGACCGCTGGGTCGCCGAGGTCTGCGCCGAGCTGGGTCTGGACTCGTCCGCCCTCGACGTGACCGACCTGCTCGATCTCACCCGCGAGGTCGCCCACGGGGTGGCCCGGCCCGCGGCGCCGCTGACCGCGTTCCTGGTGGGTCTCGGCGCCGGCGGGGACCCGGCGGCCGTGCGCGCGGCGGCGGATGCCGTGCGCGGCCTGCTCGCCCGCCGCGATCAGCCCATCCGGCCGGGCCCGGCCTCGTCGAGGTAGCCGCGCATGTCGATCGCCATCGTGCGCACCGCGTCCTGGTCCGGCTCGTCGTAGGCCTCGTCCTGACCGCTGGCGCGGGCGTAGCCGAAGGTGAGCCGGGGCAGCACCTGGGTCGGGGTGTCGAGCCCGCCATCCCACTCCGGCTCGTCGCCGGTGAAGGCGGCGGGGCCCGAGGGCAGGTCGTCCGCACCGGGGGAGGCGGTCACGATCGCCCAGTCGACCACCCCGAGCACGACGATCACTCCGAGTGCGGGCAGTGCCGCGATCGGGTTCCACGCCGTGAGCCCGACCAGCGAGAAGACCGCGACCACCGTGATGGCGCCGACGAAGTGACGGCGTCCGGGGCGTAGCGCCGGAACCTTGCGACCCCGCCGATAGTGCGCCATACCGACAGTGTGCCCCACGGGGGGCACATCTCCGGGCGTGACGTTGTCCGCGGGTGATCGTCCCGGGTCCCCTGCGCGCCTGCGTACAGACCTGGCTCGTGTCCTGGTGTGGTCGGTGGGCCGCGGCGGTGGTGCGTCCGATCGTTTCGTCCGCGACGATCGAGGTCGCGACGGATCGAGGTCGCCGCGGGATCAGGGACGGACGGCGCCGTCGGTTCGTGAGGCGGGGCGGGGTCGTGGGTGATGCGTGGGGTCGTGTGGGGAGCGGGGTGCTCGCCCGCGAGGGGTGAGAGCGGGCGGGCGATGCCGGGCCGGGTTCGGCGGTCTCCGTCGTGGGTATCGGTGCGGAGATCCGGCTCGGTGGGCGCGGGCTGGTCGTACGGCGCTCGGATGCGGGATCTGGCAGTGCGTTACCGGACGACCGGCGACCTGTCGGTGGCCGACAACGGAGGGTACGGAGCCTCACTCTTTCCGGTGAAGGTTGTGCATGCGGGCCGCCATCTGGGCCACACTTTTCAGGAATGCGATGGACCATGGCCCGACGCCGCACCATGTGTTCGACCTCGCGAGGCTGGAGGTTTGCCGTGGAGGCTCGACGTCGGACGATCCGTCCGCGCCGAAGGTCCGTTCCGGGCACCCTGCTGCTGCTCAGCGTAGTGGCGGTGATGCTTCTGGCGGGCGGCTGCGGCTCGCCCAGTTACGAATATGTGACGAACAAGAAGGACGGCGCCTTCCTGCGGGTTCCGAATGACTGGAATCACCGGGAGATGCCCGGCCCGGCGCTGTTCGGGATCGACGCCCGCACCGTCAGCCCCGAGATGCTGCAGGGGCTGATGTCGCGGGAATGGGTCGTCGGCATCGACGCGGGCACGCGCTTCGACGACACCCGCCTGCTCGTGCCGGACGCGCCCCAGCCCAAGGGGTTCGTGCAGGTCCGCCACCTGCTCCCCGAGGAGGCGAACGCGGTCTCCACGAACGACCTGCGCAACTTCGTGCTGTCCGTGGACGACGCGGCGGCCGCCCAGGAGAAGGCCGTGCGGGAAAACCCGTATGGCGCCCGCCTGGCTCCGAACTTCCTGCTGCTGATGGACGAGACGCTGCGCAAGAAGGACGGCGTGCACGGCGTCCACCTCGTCTACCAGGTGCGGACCGATGCCGGGCTGGTCACCATCGACCAGACCAGCCTGCTCGATACCTCGCAGACAGTCCTGTATCAGCTCATTCTCGCGTGCTCGTCGCTGTGTTACGCCCAGCACGGGCAGCAGATTGGCGATGTGGCGCGGTCCTTCACCATCGAGCCGACCGACCGAGGGCAGTAGGGATGGGCCTGATGAACCACGCGGACGGGATGGCCGACGGCCTCGACCCGATGGGGGACACCGGTTCCGGCGGCGGCCAGGGCAGTGGCGGCGGCCGGGGCAGTGGCGGCGGCCCGGCCCCCGGCACCGGTCCGGCTTCGGATTCCACTGCGACGCGGACCGCGTCACCGCCGCGACGCGGCGGCGGTGACGCCCGCCCGCGCCGCCGGCCGCAGCCGCTGTGGGACCGGGCGAAGTTCCTGCTCCTGCTCGGTGCGGTGTTCCTGTTCGTGGTGGCCGCGGACGTCTCCGGCGATCCGCTGATGACGTGGTCCGACGCCCTGCGCATCCAGTCCCGCAAGAGCGCCTGGGTGCTCGTGCTGCTGGGCCTGGAGGTGGTTCGCCAGCTGCACATGTTCGTCGGCGAGCGCTGGTCGGGCTACCACGTGTTCTGGACCGACCGGGTGTTCGGCCGGGCGGAGCGGCGGATCCTGCGCCTGAACGACTGGAACCGGTATCGGCTCAGCCGCGCCGCCAAGTGGATCGTCGGGCTGGCGCTCGCGCTGTTCGTCTACGCCCGGCTGTCGCACACCTCCGTGTTCGACGCGCTGGTGCAGGTGCCGAGCGACCTGTGGCGGGCCGTCCCGGTGGTGCTGCAGATCGTGCTGCTGATGGTGCTCGTCGTCGGTCAGTTCGTGGTGATGTTCTGGTTCCTGTCCAAGGGCGGCGTCGACACGTACTTTCCCGAGGACATCACCACCCGTTTCGCCGACGTCTGGGGTCAGGACCACGTTGTCAGCCGGGTGAAGGAGAACGTCTTCTACCTGGAGCGCCCGGAGGAGATCGAGAGCCGGGGCGGCTATGTGCCCGGCGGCATCCTGCTGTGGGGCCCGCCCGGGACCGGCAAGACGCTGATCGCCGAGGCGGTCGCCGGCGAGACGGGCAAACCATTCGTCTTCGTCGATCCGGGTGCTTTCTCGGCGATGTTCATCGGCGTCGGCATCCTCAAGGTGAAGTCGTTGTTCCGCAAGCTGCGTAAGCTCGCGCTGCGGTACGGCGGCGTGATCGTCTTTTTCGACGAGGCGGACACGCTGGGCAGCCGCGGCGCGCTCGGGGGCGGTTTCGGCAACGGCCTCGGCGGCAGTGGGGCTGGCGGCAGTGGGGCTGGCGCCAGCGGCGCCGGCGGCAGTGGGATCGGCGGCCGTGGCATCGCCAGGAGTGGCTTCGCCGGCAACGGATTCGCCGAGGCGGACGACCCTTGCAACGGCATGTCCTACCTCAGCGAGGCGGCACGCACGGAGATCCTCCGGGGGCAGGCGCGCGAGCAGTTCGTCGTCGGCGGTGGTGGCGGTGCCGGGTTCGATGGCACCCTGCAGGCCCTGCTGACCGAGATGTCCGGGTTGAAGAAGCCGCGCGGCTTCCTCAACCGGGTGGTGCGCCGCACGCTGGGCATGCGGCCGAAGCCGCCGCCCAAGTACCGGATCCTGGTGATGATGGCGACGAACATGCCGCAGTCGCTGGACGAGGCGCTGCTGCGGCCGGGTCGCATCGACCGTCAGTACAAGGTGGGCTATCCCAGCAAGCAGGGCCGTATCCGCACCTTCGAGGGTTATCTCGCGAAGGTGCGTCACGAGCTGACCCCGGACCAGATCGACCGGCTGGCGGTGATGAGCCCGGAGGCGACCGGCGCGACCATCAAGGACACCGTCAACGAGGCGCTCGTCCAGGCCGTCAAGGACGATCGGGAGATCATCACCTGGAAGGACATGCTGCGCGCACGGGTGATCAAGGAGTACGGCCTGCCGGACGACCATGAGCACATCGAGCGGGAGCGGCACAGCATCGCCCTGCACGAGGCCTGCCATGCCGTGGTCGCCTATCGGATGCAGCGCGGCCGGATGATCGACCTGGCCACCATCGAGCGGCGCGGTGGCGTTGGCGGGTTCGTGGCCCACGTCGCGGTCGAGGACAGCATGTTCATGTGGAAGTCGGAGATCGAGATCCAGGTGATGGTCTCGCTGGCCTCGCTCGTCGGCGAACGGATGTTCTTCGAGGGCGACAACACCGTCGGCGTCGGCGGCGACCTGCGCAGCGCGACGATACTCGTCGCGAACTACATGTCGTCGGCGGCGATCGGCGAGACGCTGGCATCCCGGCTGTTTCTGCTCGAGCAGCAGATGGGCAACCTGTCCCTCGACTCCGACCGCCCCTTCGGGGAGCAGATCGAGGCGAAGCTGCGGGAGCTGTACGAGCGCACCGAGGCCGTGCTGACCGCCAACCGCCGGGAGATCCTCGCGCTCACGCACGCCCTGGAGACCCACAAGACGATCACAGGTGAGGACGTCGAGGCCATCATGGAGGGCACCAGCGGGCCCACCCTGGATGGCAGCCGCTACTACGAGCCCGACTTCCTCCCGCTGGCGGAACGCTTTCACACGGAGGCCATGCGGGCCCATCGAGGCCAGGTCCGCCAGCTGCACACTCTGCCCGATCTCGGCCGCGTCGCGGCGAGGGAGCCGGCCGCGGGCACCCCGCCGGCCGGGGCATCCACGGCCAGCGCGTCCTCGACCCGCGAGACGACCGCGCCCTCCTCCCCGGAACAGCCGGACGACTAGGTCGTGTCTCGAGTTGTGATCTTCGCAGTCGGTTGCCGCGGGGGTCGTGGCAGCGTTCTGGCCACGTCACGGCGGCTCGTGTCGCCAGTCAGGTGACCCCCACGGCACTCGGGCGGCGCGGGTGACAGGCGGGCACGTGGGGGTGGACAGAGTCTCACGAACGCGGCTGGACAGATCGCAACTCCCGATGCGGCCTGGCCCGGAGCCGAAACCGGTTGGACGGGCGGGCTAGGCGGACCGGCGGGGGCTCAGGGCGTAGGCCGCCGCGGCGAGGGCGGCGCCGGCGGCGAGCATGAGGCCGGCACGGGCCCCGAAGGTCTGGGCGACCCAGCCGGCGATGGGCCCGCCGACCGGCGTCGTGCCGAGGAACGCGACCGACCACAGGGCCATCACCCGTCCGCGCATGGCCGGGTCGGCGGCGAGCTGGACGGTCGCGTTTCCGGTGGAGATGAACGCGACGCTCGCCGCGCCGACCAGCACCAGCATCGCGATCTCCAGCGGCAGCGTCGGCGCCGCGGCCGCGGCCAGCAGCACGATGCCGAATCCGGCGGCGATCACCCCGAGCGGGCGCACCCCGAAGCGCCGGCGCCGCGCCACCAGCAGCCCGCCCGCCACCGCGCCGGCGCCCATGGCCGACGTGAGCATGCTGTAGGTCGTCGCCGTGCCCCCGAAGGTGTGCCGGGCGACCAGCGGCAACACGACCTGGAACTCGTAGGACAGCGCCCCGATCACCAGCATCATGAGCAGCGGAACGCGCAGCGCCGGGGTCCGCCAGACGTAGCGGAGGCCCTCTCGCAGCTGGCCGGGTGCCCGCCGGGTCATCGGCCGCGCGTGCAGGGCGGCGGTGTCGATGCGGCGCAGGGCGATCAGCACCGCGCCGAACGACGCCGCGTTGAGCAGGAAGCACCCCGCCGTGCCGACGGCGAGGATGAGCAGGCCGGCGAGGGCGGGGCCGACGATGCGGGCCGCGTTCACCGTCACCGAGTTCAGCGTGATCGCGTTGGGCAGAACGTCCGAGCCGACCATCTCCTGGACGAAGCTCTGCCGAGCCGGGTTGTCCACGGCGTTGCACAGGCCGATGAGCGCGGCGGTCACCGCCACCATCCACAGCCGCGCGGTGCCGGTCAGGTCCAGCACGCCGAGCGCGAGGGCGGCGAGCCCGGAGCCGGTCTGAGTGATCATCAGCAGCTGGCGCCGGTCGGTCCGGTCGGCGATCAGGCCACCGTACGGGCCGAAAAGCAGCACCGGGAGGAACTGGGCGGCCGTCACCAGGCCGAGGGCCGTGCCGGACGCGCCGAGCGACAGGACGAGCCACCCCAGCGCGATTGTCTGCATCCAGGTGCCGCACAGCGACACGATCTGGCCGCTGAGGAACAGGCGGAAGTTGCGGATCCGCAGGGCGGCGAACGTGCCGTCGCCCGGTGCGGGCCGGGGGGTCGTGGATCCGCCGACGGCGACCGGGGCGGGTTCGGGGATGAGGACGGGCGCGGCGGCGGTCGGTGGTGACGGCGGTGTCGTATCGGTCCGGGGAACCGGGGTCGCTTCGTCCGCCTGCAGGGTCATGCATGCACCTCCATCACGTGGAACGCATGGAGGCGGACTGTTATTTCGCCTTGCTAAGGATGACGTTGAGCATGGACGGTCACGCAGGCGAGCCGCGGGTTGGCAGCGGGCTTCACGTGATCTAGTATCCGAACTGGTGTTCGATTCATGTGTCGCCCCGGTACGGCGCATCGGTGCGGGAGGAGCTGATCGTGATCGATGTCGAGTCGTTGCTGGCGGGGGTCGTCGCGCCCGATGTCGACGAGCTGCCCGACGCGGAAGTCGCATTGATGGTCGTCGAGGTCCGCCGCCTGGTGGACGCCACCGACGCGCTGTGGAGCCGGCTGCTCGCCGAGTTCGACCGCCGCGAGCTGTGGCGGCTCGACGGCGCGCGCTCGGCGGCCGCCTGGCTGCGCCGGGAATGCCGGCTGGTGCATCCCACGACGGCCACCGCGCTCGTGGTGGCACGGGCGGCGCGGGCGCTGCCCGCCTCCGGCGCGGCCTTCCGCGCCGGGAACATCAGCTTCGAGCACCTGCGGGCCATCGCGCCCGCGGCCACGCCGCAGCGGCGCGAGGTCGCGCTGCGCGCCGACCCGATCTTCGCCCGTGCCGCAGTGTGGATGAACCCGCGGCAGATGGGCAACGTCGTGCGCACCTGGCTGCAGCTGGCGGGCGAGTGAGGCGGTCCGTCGCCGCGCCGCGACCGGCCCGGGCGGGCTCCCGGCCGCGCCCCGGGGTCAGGGGGCGCGCGGGGCTGTGGAAGGCCGCCCGGGCGGCGGGTCGGTGGTTGCGGCTACAGCGGGATGTTGCCGTGGACGTTCTTGTGCGGGCGGGCCTCGGCGAGCGCGCCGGCGAGCGCCGAGGCGACGGCGGCGCGGGTCGCGGCTGGGGTGACGACGGCGTCGACCACGCCGAGCTCCACCGCACGGTCGATGCCGCCGACGGTGCGGATGTGCTCCTCGGTCAGCTCCGCGAGGACGCTGGGCCGGCGCTGTGCCGGCACCTCGGCGAGCTTGCGGCGGTGCAGGATGCCGACGGCCGCCTCCGCGCCCATGACGGCGACCTGCGCGGTCGGCCAGGCGAAGACGGCGGTGGCGCCCAGCGAGCTGGCGTTCATCGCGATGTACGCGCCGCCGTACGCCTTGCGGGTCACCACGGTCACCCGCGGGACGCTGCACTCCGCGAACGCGTAGAGCAGCTTCGCTCCGCGGCGCACGACGCCCTCCCACTCCTGGCCGACGCCAGGCAGGTAGCCGGGCACGTCCACCAGGACGACGAGCGGCACGCCGAACGAGTCGCACATGCGCACGAAGCGGGACGCCTTCTCCGCGGAGGTCGCGTCGAGGCAGCCGCCGCGCCGCAGCGGGTTGTTCGCGACGACGCCGACGGTGCGCCCGCCGAGGCGGCCGAGCGACGTGACGATGTTCGGCGCCCACTTCGGGTGCAGCTCGATGCCCTCCTCGTCGAGGACGGCGTTCACCAGCGGGCGCACGTCGTAGGCGCGCCGCGGGTTCTCCGGCAGCAGTTCGGCGAGCTCGCGGCTGGCGACCTGGCCGATGTCGCGCTGGTCGGCGAGCAGCACCGTGATCGCCCGGGTCCGCTCCATCGCGGCGTCCTCGGAGTCGCACGTCACGTGCACGACGCCGCTGCGCTTGGAGTGCACCTCGGGGCCGCCGAGGCTGTCGGCGGTGCACTCCTCGCCGGTGACCGAGCGAACCACGTCCGGGCCGGTCACGAAGACCTTCGCCTCGGGGCCCATGATGACGATGTCGGTCAGCGCCGGGCCGTAGGCGGCACCGCCGGCGGCGGCACCGAGGACCAGCGAGAGCTGGGGGACGCGGCCGGAGGCGCGCACAGTCGCGGCGAAGATCCGGCCGACTCCGTCGAGCGAGGCGACACCTTCCTGCAGGCGAGCCCCACCGGAGTGCCAGATGCCGACCACCGGGCAGCCCAGCCGGACGGCCGACTCGATGGCGTGGACGATGCGGGCGCAGCCGTCGCGCCCCATCGCGCCGCCCTGGATGGTCGGATCGGTCGCGAAGGCGACGACCTCGTTGCCGTCGACGAGGCCCTGACCTGCGACGACCCCGGACGTGTCGGCAGCGGCGAACAGGGACAGGGTGTCGTTGTCGAAGAACCGGGCGAGCCGAGCCTCGGGCGTGCGCGGGTCGACTCGGTCGAGTGTGGACAGACTCACCGTGCGTCTCCTTGCCTGAACGGCGTCGGACTGGATCGGCGGGGGTTTGTACGCGTCCCCCGAGGGGGCGCGCCGACTTCCGACCGCGACCCGGTCCGGCGACCACGGGCACCCGCCATGGTTGCGGGCGCGGCCGTGGCGGCGGTGGGGCGGCCGGCGTCACGGCGGTGTGTTGGTGACGTTCCTAGCGGTTCACTGCTGTGGTGTACAGCACTTGTAGTGCCATGGTGCCGATTGGCGCGGGTGCGTCCGGGTGCCACCCGTACCGGTGTCGTGCGCAGCCGGTGTCCGGCCGGTGGGCCGGGTCGGGGCTGGTGCCGGGCGGCGTGCGCCGCCCGGCCGCCTGGGCCGTCAGGAGGTGAAGGCCAGGCACACGTCGTGGCCGCCGAACCCGAACGAGTTCGACAGGGCCGCGCCCGTGCCGATCGTGCGGTTGTCGACCACCGCGACATCGAGCGCGATCTCGTCGTCGAGCGCGTCGAGGTTGCGGGTAGCCGGGACGACGCGCCCGCGCAGCGCGAGGATGCTGGCCACGGCCTCCAGCGCACCGGCGGCACCGAGCAGGTGGCCGGTCATCGACTTCGTCGACGTCACCACGACCTCGTCGAGGTGGTCGCCGAGCGCGTCGCGCAGTGCCACCGCCTCCGCCAGGTCCCCCGCCGGCGTCGAGGTGGCGTGGGCATTGATGTGGATGATGTCCGTCGCCTCCAGGGAGGCGGAGCGCAGGGCCGCTCGTACGGCCCGCGCCGCGCCGGCGCCGCTCGGGTCGGGCGCGGCGACGTGGTAGGCGTCCGAGCTGATTCCGGCGCCGGCCAGCACGCCGTGCACCCGCGCGCCGCGGGCGGCGGCGTGCTCGGCGGCCTCGAGGACCAGGATCGCCGCGCCCTCGCCGAGCACGAAGCCGTCGCGCGCCTTGTCGAACGGGCGGGAGGCCGTCTCCGGCGTGTCGTTGCGGCGGGACAGCGCCTGCATCTGCGCGAAACCGGCGATCGGAAGTGCTGCGATGGCCGCCTCGGTGCCGCCGGCGATCACCACGTCGGCGCGGCCGGCGCGGATGATGTCCAGCGCGAGGGCGATCGCCTCCGAACCGGAGGCGCAGGCGCTCACCGGCGCGTGCACGCCGGCCTTCGCGCCGAACGCCAGGCCCACGGTGCTCGCCGGGCCGTTGGGCATGAGCATGGGCACCAGGTGCGGCGAGACCCGCCGGGGGCCCTTCTCCCGCAGCACGTCGTGCTGGGTGAGAAGGGTGATCACCCCGCCGATCCCGGACGCCACACAGGCCGCGAGGCGTTCCTGGTCGACCTCGGGCGAGCCGGCGTCCGCCCATGCCTCCCGCGCGGCGACCAGTGCCATCTGCTGGCTGCGGTCGAGGGTCCGGGCCTCCACGCGGCCGAGCGGGGGCTCGACCGCGAGGGGAGCGGCGATGTGAACCGGGAGTTGCTCGATCCAGTCCTCGGTGATCCGCCGAACGCCGGAGCGGCCGGAGAGCAGCCCCTCCCACGTCGTGGCGACATCGCCACCGAGGGGAGTGATTGCCCCGAGGCCGGTGACGACAACCTGCCTGGGGGTCGTGGTCACGCGGCCACGCCTGCCCGCTGGATGTACGACACCGCGTCGCCGACGGTCTTGAGCGACTTCACGTCGTCGTCCGGGATCTTGACCGAGAACTTCTCCTCGGCCGCGACGACCACCTCGACCATGGACAGCGAGTCCACGTCCAGGTCGTCGATGAAGGTCTTCTCGGCGGTGACGTCAGCCGGGTCGACGCCCGCGACCTCTTCGAGGATGGCGGCGAGACCGGCGAGGATGTCCTGGGACACTGTGCTTCCTCCTGTGGGAGCTGAGCGGGTGATGGGGATGCCGCGCGCGGTCAGGCGACCGCGGTGGGCCTTCGCCGGGATGCTGGCACCGGGGGCAGGGGAGAGATGGTCACGGGCAGCGCACGACCTGACCGCAGTAGGTCAGCCCGGCGCCGAAGCCGAACAGCAGCACGGGGTCGCCGCGGCGGATCTCGCCGGCGTCGACCAGCCGGGCGAGTCCCAGCGGAATACTCGCGGCGGAGGTGTTGCCCGAGTCGACGACGTCACGGGCGATGACGGCGTTCGTGGCGCCGATGCCCGTGGCGAGTGCCTCGACGATCCGCAGGTTGGCCTGGTGCGGAACGATACCCGCGAGCTCCGCCGGCGCCACGCCGGCCCGCTCGCAGATCTGCCGCACCATCGGCACCAGGGAGATGGCCCACCGGAAGACGGCCTGGCCCTCCATGCGGAACATGTTGTCGCCATAGCCGGCCACGCGGATGACCTCCGGCCGCGAGCCGTCGTGGCCCCAGACAGCCGGCCCGATCTCGTCGGTCTCCGCGGGGCCCACCACGGTCGCTCCCGCGCCGTCGGCGAGCAGGATGCAGGTACCGCGATCGTCCCAGTCGGTGTAGTCGGAGAGTCGTTCGCTGGCCACCACCAGGACGTGCCGCACGCTGCCGGCGCGCACCATGTCGGCGGCCACCGAGACCGCGTAGCTGAAGCCGGCGCAGGCGCCGTTGAGGTCGAACGCCCCGGCCCGGCCAGCGCCGACCCGGTGGGCGATCTGCGGCCCGGCCCCGGGGATCTGCGACGGCGACGTGCACGTGGCGCTGATCACCAGGTCCATCGCGTCGGCCGTCAGGCCCGCGGAGGCGAGTGCCTTCTCCGCGGCCACCGTGCCCATGGCGACGGTGGTCTCCTCGTCGTCGGCGATCCGCCGCGTCGCGATGCCGGTGCGGGACCGGATCCACTCGTCCGACGTGTCGACTCGCTGCGCGATCTCGTCGTTGGTCACGACCCGCGCTGGGCGGTAGACGCCGAGGCCGAGGAGCCTCGCACCCGTGGCGCTCATGCCTGGGCCCCGACGAGGGTCTCGTCATCGGCCGGCCTTCGCTGGGCCGGCCCGGCCGGTGGACGGCGCAGGACCTCGGCGTCGAGGTGCTCGGCGATCAGCTCCCGGGCGGCGGGCAGGTCGTCCGGGCTCTTGACCGGGAGGATCTTGGTGCCGGGCAGCTCGCGGCGGGCGATACCGGCGAGGGTGCCGGCCGGCGGTAGCTCGATGACCGCGCTGACGCCGAGCTCCCGCAGCGTCGCGAGACACAGGTCCCAGCGCACCGGCGCGGCGACCTGGGCGACCAGCCGGCGCAGGAGCTCGGCCGGCTCGTCGATCCGGGCGCCGTCGGCGTTCGACAGCGTGGTCACCAGCGGCGCGGCCGGGCGGATGCCGCCGGCGACGGCCGCCAGCGCGTCGCGGGCGGGAGCCATGTGGTGGGTGTGGAAGGCACCGGCGACGGACAGCGGCCGCAGCCGGACGCCGGCCGGCGGTTCCGCCGCGAGCCGGGCGAGATCCGCCGCGGTGCCGGCGGCGACGATCTGGCCGGCGCCGTTGCGGTTCGCCGCGGTCAGGTCGAGTTCGGCCAGTCGGGCGGCCACGGCCTCGGCGTCCCCGCCGAGCAGCGCGGTCATCCCGGTCGCGGCCCGCGCCGAGGCGTCGGCCATCGCGCGGCCCCGCAGCGCCACCAGGACCAGGGCCTCCTCGGCGGACAGCACGCCGGTGAGCACCGCGGCGGTGATCTCCCCGACGCTGTGCCCGGCCAGGACGAGAGACGCGGTCCCGACGGGTGCGGTCACCGGCAGCCCGAGCTGCTCGGCGGCGATCAGACCGCTTGCCACGATCAGGGGCTGGGCGATCGCCGTGTCCCGGATCGTCTCGGCGGGCGCCTCGCAGCCGACGTCCAACAGGTCGATGCCGGCCGCGGCGGAGAACCAGCGCAGCCTGTCCTCGGCCCCGGGGAGAGCGCGCCATGCGCGAAGCTGTCCGGGCGTCTGGGCACCCTGGCCGGGTGCGAGGATCGCGAGCACGTGACTACCTAACCCTTCGGGAGGTCTCCCTGTCGCTGGCGGCCACTCACCGATGTGTCGACCCGGAGTTGTAGGTGGCCTACAAACCGATCCTTGGTCACCGTGTGTTTGTTCCTGCTGTGCGTATCGACCGGAATTCGACTGACTGGCCAGCGAAGTCGCTGGATGTGACCGGTCTCGCATCGGGGTTGAGCGACTTCGGAGCGATAAAGTCGATCAAGATTTACCTGTAGATAACGTACCGTCCAGCCGTCCGAGGACGAGCGCCACATGGAGGATGAAGCGCTCCCGGTGGTCCGCCGGATCGAGCCCGCAGACCTCGGCGGCCTTGCGGAGGCGGTAGCGCACGGTGTTCGTGTGCAGATACAGCGCCCGGGCGGTCGCCTCCAGCGACGAGCCGAAATCAAGGTACGCCCCGGCGGTCTCCAACAGCGGGGTGCCGGCGTCCCGAAGGGGCACGTACACCTCTTGGACCAGCGCCCGGCGGGCGTCGGCGTCGCCGGCCAGCGCCAGCTCTGCCAGCAGGGCCCGGGCGCGGACCGGGCGGGGAGCCGCCGGCCAGGCGGCCACCACGTCGGTCGCCGCGAGCGCGATGCGGGCGGCGCGCGGCGCGCCGGTCAGATCGGGGACCACGGGGCCGACGACCACCGGGCCCGGCCCGCAGGCCGGCATCAGCGCGCGGGCCGCGTCCAGGGAGGTGCGCACCTCACCCGGCCCGGCACCACGGCGGTCGTCGGCGGGCGCGGCGGCCGAGCGGCCCTCGTCGTCGCCGCCGGCGGCAGCGGTCGCGGCTGCCGGGGTGGCGTCGTCGGGGCGGCCGATGTCCTCCCCCGAGAGCGCGAAGTTGCCGCCAACGACCATCACCAGTCGGTCGTGGTGCACGCCGGCGAGCACCTCCAGGCCGGCGATGCGGGCCAGCCGGTGCGCCTCGTCGACCACGACCTCCGGCGCGTCGCTGCCGGCGCGCCCGACGATCACCGTGACGGCGGGTGGATTGCGCCAGCCCACCGCCGCCGCCCGGGACGGCAGCGCCCGGTCGACCTCGCCGCGCACCACGTGGTCGACGACCAGTGCCTCCAGCCGGGCATCCCAGGCGCCGCGCTCCTCGGCGGCGCGCGCGTACACGACGGCGCCGGCGAACGCGATGTCGCGGGAGTAGCGCAGCACGTCCGCGAGCAGGTGCTGCTCCTGATCCGGTCCGGCCAGGTTGGGCACCTCGGCCTCGATCGCCTCCACCGCGACCCGGACCAGATCGACCAGGCGCCGGAAGGTCACCGCCCGCACGAGCTCGCGCGGCGCCACCCGGAAGACGTCCTCCGACAGCTCCCGCGCGTGCTCCGGCCGCCGGCACCACTCGACGAACGAGGAGATGCCGGCCTGCACCACCAGCTGGATCCCGGCCCGATGGCTCGCCGACATGGTGGGGAACCACGGCAGAACCTCCACCATCCGGGCCGCCGCGCGGGAGGCCAGCATCCCGCTGGACAGTTCGACCCGGCGCACGACCTCCTCGCTCGTCCCGCCGGTGTTGTCGAGCTTCGGGATGCGCTGGTCCGGGAAGTCGTCGGTGGGCGGCAGCTGGCCAGGGGCGGCGGTGCCCAGCGCGGGCGTGCGCACCCCCCGGTGCGTGGCCCGGCCGCGGGCTACCCGTCGCCGCCGGGCGGCCGGGCTGTCCCCGTCGGGCGTCTCCTCCCGATCCGCGGCCTCCCGGCGCGCGGACGGTGCCCGCCCTGGCGCCGGCTCCGGTGCCTGCTCTGACACCGGTTGCGCACCGGCGGCCGGCTGCCGGGGGCCGTCCACCGGTTCCGAGGGGTTACCTGCCACGTCCGCCAGCATGCCTCAGGCACGGGCCGGGGACGGAGATTGAGGGATGGGTCGTCGGCGCGCGGCCCCGGGCGGGCGGGAGGCCCTGCACATCTCGCCGGTGGCAGGGGCGATGCTGAGGGGATGCGAGAGGTGAGCATCCAGGGTGACGCGATCCGGCTGGGCCAGTTCCTCAAGCTCGCCGACGTCGTCGAGGCGGGATCGGACGTCAAGGGGCTGCTGACGGGCGGCATGGTGCGGGTCAACGGTGACGTGGAGAACCGCCGCGGACGCCAGCTCGTGCCGGGTGACGAGGTGCAGGTTCCGGGCGAGCAGCTGCGGGTCGGGTGACGGCGCCGCACTGGTGAGGGCTGGTCGGCGCCAGTCAGAGCTGGTCGGAGAACGTGGCCGCCCAGTCGTGCACCTTCGCCACGTACCGCCGGGTCTCGCCGATGTCGGGGATGCCGCCGGCGGCGCGCACCGCGTCCGGCCCGGCGTTGTAGGCGGCGAGGATCAGCGACACGCGGTCGCCGGGCAGGTGGGCGACGAGCTGGGCGAGCTTCGCCTCGTAGGCCGCGGCGGCCGGGATGGCGTCGCGCGGGTCCATCGGATCGGCGACGCCGTCATGGTTGCCGTCGACGCCGAAATCCGCCCAGGTGGACGGCAGGAACTGCATGATCCCGCGGGCGCCGGCACGCGACACCGCCTTCGGGTTGAACTTGCTCTCCACCCGGGCCTGCGCGGCGAGCTGGGCGGCGGTGAGGGTCCCGTAGGCGGTGGCGGCGGCCTGGAACAGCGGGATCAGCTCGTCCGGCACATGGTGGGGGCGCTGCAGGATCCCGCAGCCGGCGGCCAGGGCGAGCGCGAGCAGGGCGGCCGCGACCGGCCGCGCGGGCACCCGCCGGATCATCGGCCTACCGTCCCTCCCCCAGGCCGGCCTAGCCGACGAGTGCTGAGCGCAGTGCCCGCAGGTCGCCGTCGCTGACGCCGGCCTGGCGCGCCCAGGCCGCGGCGCCGCCCCACTCGGCGTCGACGCCTTCGAGGAAGCCGCTCATGACCTCCGGCCGGCAGCTGAGCTGGCCGGGGGTCAGCGGGACCGCCGAGCGGTTGTAGGACGGGCGGTCGGCGAGCCGGGAGTTGACCCGTTCGATCCGCTCGTTGGTCCGGGTGTAGTCGTCGATGATCGCGGCGCGGTCGACCTCGGCGATGCTGAGGATCATCGCGGCGAGCACACCGGTGCGGTCCTTGCCGGCCGCGCAGTGGAACAGCGCGGGGCCCGCGGCCGGATGGGCCAGCACGCGCAGCGCCTGGGCGACGGCGTCCTCGGCCCGGCGCAGGTAGTTCAGGTAGTGCTCGACGCGGTCGGCGGAATCCTGGTCGCGGACGATCGCGGGGTAACGCGGATCGTCCGGCATCACCCACTCGCCCGGCAGGAACGACAGGTGGTGGTAGGCGATGGCCTCGAACTCCAGGGGGCCGCGGCCCTCCCGCAACGCCTCCTCCTTGGCCCGCAGATCGATGACCGTGCGCAGGCCGTAGGTATCCCGCAGCAGGATGACGTCGTCCTCCGTGGCGGTCTGCACCGAGTCGGCGCGCAGGAAGACGCCGTATCGGGTGAGCGAGCCGTCGGCCGTGGGCAGGCCGCCGAGATCGCGAACGTTGTCACAACCCGTCATGGTGAGCCAGCGATCCACGGGTCAGATCCTACGGTCGCGGACCCGCCCACCACAGGCCGATGACGGCGTTTCAATGGACGAATAGCGATTTCGTGGCTGATGGGGCCGCTAGTCGACGCGGGCGTGGCGCTCGGCGGGGACGGCGCCGCGCGGATCGGGCGCGGTGTCGGGCCAGCCCGTGCGGGGCCGTGGCCGGCCGGGTGCGGCGTCGATGGGCCGGGCCGGGACGCCCGCGACGACCTCCGCGGCGCGGATGTCGTCGGTGACCACGGCGCCGGCACCCACGACCGCCCGGTCGCCGACCCGGCGGCGGCCGACGACGCTCGCCTGCGAGCCGATCCACGCCTGGGCACCGACGGCGACGCCGCCGGACAGGCGCGCGCCAGGCGCCATGGTCACGTAGTCGCCGAGCCGGCAGTCGTGCGCCACGCTCGCCGCGACGTCGACGATCACGTGCCGGCCGGTGCGGATGTTCGTCGTGAGGCTGGCCAGAGCGCAGATGACGGTGCCGGGGCCGAGCCGGACGTCGCCGCCGAGGCTCGCCCGCGGATGCACCAGGGTGGCGGGACGGCGGCCGTGCACGGACGCGTGGTGATCGATGCGCGCCCGGGTCGCGGCGTCGCCGTATCCGATGAGGTAGTCGGCGTCGAGCTGGCCGAGCAGGGCCGGGCCGCCAAGCAGCGGTGCGCCGCGGCGGGCGACCGGATCCGGGTCGGCACAGCCGTCGTCGAGGAAGCCGAGGAACGCGTAACGGGCCGGGCCGCCGGCGGCCGCCGCGGCCGCGTTGACCGCCTCTACCACGTCGAGCAGCTCCCGGCCGTGGCCGTCCGCACCCACGATCACCAGGGGACGTGGCTCGTCAGGCACGCGGCGAAACCTAGAACGTCATCTCTATGAGTTCAACTCAACACTCACAGCGGCGGTGCGGCGCCTGAGGTTGATGTGACGTCCGGCGGGTGACGCGGAGTGTGGCGCCACGATTGCGCGTCGCCATCAACTACTATCGGCATCCTTCTGAACTCGAAGGGTGATGAATCGGTGAAGGTAGTCGTGACAGGCGGTGCCGGTTTCATCGGTGCCCACCTGACCAGGGCGCTGCTCGCCGCCGGTGCGGAGGTGGTCGTGATCGACGATCTCAGCACGGGTGCCGTCTCGAACCTCGCGAGCCTGCCCGTCAAGCTGGTCCGGGGCAGCGTGACCGACCGCGAGGTGGTCGAGGAGGCGTGCACGGGGGCGGACAGCATCGTCCACCTGGCCGCGCGGCCCTCGGTGGAACGCTCGCTGCTCGACCCCATGGCGACCCACGCGGTCAACGCGACCGGCACCCTCACGGTGCTCGACGTCGCCCAGCGGGCCGAGACGCACGTCGTCGTCGTCTCCTCCTCGTCGGTGTACGGCGCGGGCGGGACGCTGCCGCGCCCGGAGGACGGGCCCTGCCGGCCGCTGAGCCCGTACGCGGCGTCGAAGCTGGCCGCCGAGGGATACGCGCTGTCCTACCAGGGCGCCTTCGGCCTGCCGGTGCTGGCGGTGCGGCTGTTCAACGTCTTCGGCCCCTACCAGTCGGCCGGGCACGCCTACGCCGCCGTGGTGCCGACGTTCATCGAGGCGGCGCTGGCGGGCCGCCCGCTGACCGTGCACGGCGACGGCCGGCAGACCCGCGACTTCACCTACGTCGCGAGCGTCGCCGAGATGCTCTGCGACGCGGCGAGACGGCGGCTGAGCCATCCCGACCCCGTCAACATCGCCTTCGGTACCAGGACGGACCTGCTCACCGTCATCGGCGAGCTGGAGCGGATCCTCGGCCGGTCGCTCACCGTGCGCCACGACGCGCCGCGCTCCGGTGACGTCCGAGACTCCCAGGCGGCGACAGCGACGATGCGCGCGCTGTTCCCGGACGCCACCGGGATCACTCTCGGCGAGGCACTGGAGGCGACGGTCGCCTGGTACGCGGAGCGGGGGGTGAGCGCGCCGGCCGACCCGCCGGTCAGGACGTGACGCCCCTCGCCGGGTCCGCCGTCGGCTGGCGGGGGATCAGGTCGCGCACGGAGCTGGGGGCGGGTGCGGCGGCGCGGGTGAGGGCGGCCAGCTGGGCCAGCACCGACGCCGGTGCCGCGCCAGGGTCCAGGGCCAGGGTCAGCGCCGGGTCCAGCGCCGGCACCCCCACGTGCGAGATGAGGGGATGATGCGGGCGCCGGTCGGACTCGCCGGTGCCGAACAGCTCCTCGTGCAGCTTCTCGCCGGTGCCGAGCCCGGTGTAGACGATGTCGATCGGCCGTGGCTCGCGGGCGGCGAGCCGGCGGGCGACGTCGGCGATGCGCACCGGCTCGCCCATGTCGAGGACGAGCGCCTCGCCGGGCGCGCCGATGGCGCCGGCCTGCAGGACCAGCTCGACCGCCTCGGGGATCGTCATGAAGTAGCGCGTCACCTCCGGGTGGGTCACGGTGAGCGGCCCACCCGCGGCGAGCTGGCTGGCGAACACGGTGAGCACTGAGCCGTTGCTGCCCAGCACGTTGCCGAAGCGCACGCTGACGAAGGTGCCGTCGGCCTGGCCGGCCAGGTGCGCGGTGAGCCGCTCGGTGATCCGCTTGGAGTAGCCCAGGGCACTGGCGGGGTTCGCGGCCTTGTCGGTGGAGATGTTCACCAGCCGCTCGACGCCGCAGGCGAGCGCGGTGCGCAGGATCGTCAGCGTGCCCCAGACGTTCGTCTTGACCGACTCGCCGGGGAAGCGCTCCAGCAGGGGCAGGTGCTTGAGCGCCGCGGCGTGGAAGACGACCTGCGGGCGGCGCTCGGCGAAGAGCCTGGTCATCAGGTCGAGGTCGCGGATGTCGCCGAGCACGATGGCGTCGTCGTCGAGCATCGCCCGGCCGGAGATCGACAGCTGGACGGCCCGCAGCGCCGACTCGTCCCGGTCCAGCATGATCAGCTCGGCCGGGCCGAAGCGGGCGATCTGGCGGCACAGCTCCGAGCCGATCGACCCGCCGGCACCGGTGACCAGGACCCGGCGGCCCGCCAGGTAGCCCGCGGCGCCGCTCATGTCGGTGCTGATCTGGCGGCGGCCGAGCAGGTCGGCGAGGTCCATGTCGCGGATGTCGCCGACGCCGACCCGGCCGTCGATCAGATCGCCCACCCGCGGCACGACCTTCACGGCGAGCCCGGCGTTCTCGGCGATTCTGCTGATCTCCCGGAGGAGCTCGGCATCGGCGCTCGGGATCGCGACGAGCACCGTCCGGGCGCCGGTGTCGGCCGCGACGGCCCCGATCGCGTCCCGCCCGCCGCGCACCCGCACGCCGGACAGGCGCAGGTTGTACACGTTCGGGTCGTCGTCGAGCAGCGCGACGGGGTAGTAGGGGCTGTCCTGCGAGCGCAGCATCGCCGCGACGACGCTCTCCCCGCCCTGACCGGCGCCGAAGACGAGGATCGGCTCGGCCCGGCTCCGGTCGGGGCGGCGCAGCCGTTCCTCCAGCAGCCGCCACAGGTAGCGGACGCCGAACATGACCACGAGCGTGACGGTGCCGCCCAGCGGGGGCACGCTCAGCGGCATCGGCCGGGGGGAGCCGAACGTGGCGATGACGACGAGCACCCCGACGATCGTCAGCAGCACCGCGACGAGCAGGCCGAGCACCTCCTCGAACCCGCCGAACCGGTAGCGCCCCAGGTACAGGTGCAGCGCGGTGCCCAGGAAGTGGAGCAGGCAGACCGCGAGGGCGCAGATCACCCAGAAGCCGAAGCCGGACAGCGCGCTGAGGGTGTAGTCGAACCGACCGAACTGGGCTGACGTGAGCCCGATGATCATCGCCAGGCTGTCGAGCGCGATGTGCAGCCCCACTCGCTGGCGGAGGTCGAGGCGCGACACGCGCCGTGCGAGGTGCTCAGTCCACCGGCTACCGACCGTGCCGTCTACTCTACGTCTCCACATGAGGCCATAGAGTAAGCGTAACGGAGAGTAAAATAATCGCTACTCATCGGGTATGTTGGGGGGGTCCTCAATGACGGTGAGTGGTCGGGATCTTCATCCCGGGAGGGTGGTCGACGAGTGGAACTGCGCGACTATGTCCGCGTCCTTCGCCGCAGCTGGATGCTCATGCTCGCCTTCGTGGTGCTCGGCGGGCTGCTCGCCGCCGGCTCGACCTGGCGGTCCACGAAGGAGTACGCCGCGTCGGTGACCATGGTCGTCTCCTCGCCGGACAACGCCGACGGTGCCGCCTCCGCCTACCAGGGCGGCCTGCTGTCCCAGCAGAGGGTGAAGTCGTACGCCAACCTGGTGGCGAGCGACCGGGTGGCGATGGCCGTCATCCACCGGCTGCACCTGCGGACCACCCCGGACCAGCTGCGCGGGCAGGTCACCGCGCAGGCCGTCCCGGACACGGTGCTGTTGAAGGCCACCGTGCGCGACCGGGACCCGCGGCAGGCCACGTCGATCGCCGACGCGGTCGGGGAGGAGTTCTCCGACGCCGTCGCCATGATCGAGCGTCCCGCCGACGACAGCCCGCCGTCCGTGCGGGTGAACGTGTGGGAGCGCGCCAAGCTCCCCACCTCGCCGGTCGCCCCGCAGCCGACCCGCAACATGGCGCTCGGCCTGCTGCTCGGCCTGATCCTGGGGATCACCGCGGCGATCGTCCGCTTCCGGCTGGACACCAGCATCTCCGGCCAGGACGACGCCCGTGACGTCACCGACCTGCCGAACCTGGCCATGATCAACTATGACACCGAGTCGGTGCGCCGCCCGCTCATCACCAACGCCCGGCCGCACTCCGCCCGGGCCGAGGCGTTCCGCCAGCTGCGGACCAACCTGCAGTTCGTCGACGTCGACGCCGGACCCCGGTCGATCCTGGTCTCCAGTTCCGTGCCGGGCGAGGGCAAGACGACGACCGTCTGCAACCTCGCGATCAGCCTGGCGCAGGGCGGCCACCGGGTCTGCCTCATCGAGGGCGACCTGCGCCGGCCGTCGTTCTCCGGCTACCTCGGCGTCGAGTCGGCGGCGGGCCTCACCTCGGTGCTCATCGGCGCGGCCGACCTCGACGACGTCCTGCAGCCGTGGGGAGAGGGCCGCGTCGGCGCCGGCAAGATCGAGGTGCTCGCCTCCGGGCCGGTCCCGCCGAACCCGAGCGAGCTGCTCGGCTCGCAGAACATGGCCGACCTCATCGACCTGCTGCACACCCGGTTCGACTTCGTGCTCCTCGACGCCCCGCCGCTGCTGCCCGTCACCGACGCCGCGGTGCTCGCCACCCGCGCCGACGGGGTCCTGCTGGTTGCGCGGGTTGGCCGGACCCGGCGTGAGCAGTTGCGCCGCGCCACAGAGACGCTGCGCGCGGTGGACGCCCGGATGGTCGGCACGGTGCTCAACATGGTCCCGACCAAGGGACCGGACGCCTACTACTTCGGCCAGTACAGCAGCTACGCGCCCCGCGGCCGGCACGCCCGCGCCGCCGCCGCGCGCGCCACGCGGATGCTCGCACCCGACTCCGGCGTGCGCCCCGCCGGCGGCCGCGAGTCCGTCACGGTGCCGGCCGCGCGGGAGTCCGCGGACGCCGATCCGCAGGGAACCGGCGTGCGCCGCGAGGTGGCTGGGCGCGAGGTGGCGGTGCGCGAGGTGGCGGTGCGCGACGCGGCGGTGCGCGACGCGGCCGGACGTGACGCGGCCGGTTCGACCGGCGGCGGCCGCTCCGGCGGTGACCGCTCCGGCGGAGTCCAGGCCCGCTCCCGAGCCGGCTTCCGCCGGCGGGGCCCCGCCCAGCCGGACGGCGGCCGCCAGCCCGGTGACGCCGGCACGGGCGATGCCGGCGCGACGGCCGGTCCTGCCGAGGCCGGGATGGCGCCGGGCGGGCGGCGCGCCATCCGACCGCCGTCCGGTCGGTGACAACCGGGGGATCGGGGAACAGCATGCCGGAGCCGGGGCAACCGGCCCGGCGAGCGGCGACGGGCTCGGATGATCCACCTGTCATCCCGCGCCAGCCGGGCGCGGGATCCGTCCCGGACGGGTCGCCACGGCCCGCCTGGACACAGCTCGGCACCAGGCCCGGTGCCGCCAGCAACGCACTGCCCCTTCCCGGCCGCGTCGGCGAACCCGCCGATCACCGGCCGGGCGATGGCCCACCACGGGCGGACACGCGGCCCAGCGCCGACGCCGACGACAGCGCTGGCGCCAGGGGAGCCGAGAACGGTGACGGCGGCCAACCGTCCCCGGGCGAGGAGGACGAGCGGGACGGTGCCGAACGGGGCTGGCGTCCACGGAAATGGGTCGTCGCGGGGATCGCGCTCTGTTTCGCCCTGATGCTGGGCCTCCTCGGCTGGGTCGGTGTGCGCGGCCTGCTGGCCCGGGAGCAGCTGGAGCAGGCCCGGGCGCGGATCACGTCGCTGCAGCGGCAGATGATGGCGGGGGACTACCCGTCCGAGCGCGACCTGCGTGCGCAGGTGGCGGCGATCGGCCGGCGGGCCCGCGCGGCCCGTTCCCTCACCGGCGACCCGGTGTGGTCGGCGTTCGGCCACGTCCCCTGGGCGGGCTGCCCGCCCCGGTCGGCGGCGGAACTCATCCGGGCGGTGGACGCCCTGTCGGGCACGGGCCTGCCCGCCGTCGCCGATCTCGGCGCCACCCTCGACCCGACGCGGCTGCGGCATCAGATGACCATCGATGTGGCGGCGCTCGCGGCCGCCCGCCAGCCGGCCCAGCGGGCCGCCGCCGCACTGGACGCACTGCGGGCCGCGGCCGAGCGGGTCCCCGACTGCGGCCGGCTCGGCCGGGTCACCGGCGTGGACGGCGCCCGCGCGGAGCTCGTCGACCGCGGCGGGCAGCTCTCCGACGCGCTGGACAACGTCGCGCTCGCGGCTCGGATCGGGCCGGACATGCTCGGCGCCGCCGGCCCGCGCCGCTACCTGCTCATCGTGCAGAACCCGGCCGAGTCCCGGGCCAACGGGGGAATCATCGGCGGGTTCGGCGTGCTGACGGCGGACCGGGGACGGCTGGCCCTGACCGGCATCTCCGGCAACGGCTCACTGCCGGGCGGGCCCACCCAGCCGGATCCGGTCGCCGAGCTGACCGGCTCGTTCGGCGCGCGCTACAGCTCGTTCTGGCCGAACCGGGTGTGGGCCAACGCGAACCTGACCCCGGACTACCCGACCGCCGCCCGCTTCTACACGGCGATGTACCGCACGGGGACGGGCGTCCCGGTGGACGGCACGATCAGCCTCGATCCGACGACGATGGCCTACCTGCTGGCGGGCGGGCGGCCCGCGGTGCTGCCGGGCGGGCAGGTCGTCTCGGCGGGGAACCTGGTGGATCTGGTGGAGTCGCAGGTCTACGCGCGGATCCCGACGGTGTCGGGGCGGGACCGTTTCTTCGCGCAGGTCGGGCAGGCGGTCTACGGGTCGCTGGAATCCGGCGGGGGCAATTCGGCGAAGCTCCTCACCGCTCTGACCCGGGCGGTCCGAGAGGGGCGGTTGACTGTGTCAAGTGACCACGCCGATGAGCAGGAGGTTCTTTCGTCGACGGCGCTGGGTGGCGCGCTGCCCACCGGCACCGGTCCGTATCTCGCCGTCGTCACCCAGAACGCCGCGGCCAGCAAGCTTGACTACTGGCTGCGACGGCGGACCAGCTACAGCGTGCAACGGCTGCCGAACGGCGCGGGTGCGGTGACGATCGTGGTCCGGGTCACCAACACGGCCCCCGACGGCCTGACCGCATACGTGCGCAACCGAGCGGACGAGCCGAACTCCGACGGCAACCCGGGTGCCCAGAACAGCATCTGGCTGTCGGTGTACACGGGTCGGGACAGCCTCTTCGCGGGCGCACGCCTCGACGGTCAGCCCATCGGTCTGACCACCGGCAGTGAGGCTGGCCTGCCGGTCGTCTCGACCTACCTGACCATCGACCGGGGCCAGACGAGGACGCTGGAACTCAAGGTGCTGGAGCCGCAGGCGGGTCCGGCGCTCGCCGTGCGGCCGCAGCCGCTGCCGGTGCCGGAGCGCCTCGACGTCCAGGGGGTGCCGGTCACCTCCCCATGGTCACGTAGAGTTGGAAGTTGACTGCGGAAGGTTGTGGACACGGAGAGTAGTTATCGATACTCTCCGTGTCGTCAATCGTTCATCTGCTTGACCTGATCTTCCGCAGGGAGAGTGCCTGTATGAAGTTCCGACCCCTCGGAGTCGCGCTGGTGGCAGGCGGCGGCATGGCGCTCGCCGCGCTGCCTGCCCTGCCCGCCGCGGCTATCGACGACCCGCCCATTCTCGGTGACACAGCGTATCCGCCCGTCGGTGGTGGCGGCAGCGGCGGCAGCAGCAACTGCTCGGGGCCTATCGGGTCGGGCAGCGTCAGCAAGTCGGTGATCATCGCCGGCGAGAGCGTGGTGTTCAGCGGCTGCGGATTCGTCCCCGGTTCCGCCATTCAGATCGAGGTCAACGGCGTTCTCCGCACCCGCACCTACGCGGGCCGCACCGGTGCGTTCGGCGTTCCCGTGAACCTCACACAGACCGGCTCGCAGCACCTCGCCGCCATCGGCCGGGGCGTGTTCACCACCGGCACGACCGGCGTCGTACCGGGACCTGGCCGCGGCGGCCAGCCGCGGCACAGGCCGGGCAATGGCAGGCCGATCTTCCCGCCGCACGGCGGCCCCTGGGGCCCGGGCGGTCCGGGTGGCCCCGGTGGTCCCGGCGGCCCTGGTGGACCGGGTGGTCCTGGTGGGCCGGGCGGTCCCGGTGGACCGGGTGGTCCGCAGATCGCTGAGCCCGAGGGACTGACGGATGCCGGTGCTCCCGACGCCGGGACCGGCGAGGTCGGCCCGGTCGTGCCGCCGATCAACGTCGGTCTGGCGGCAGCCCTCGACCCGCCGCCGGCCCAGGCCGCGGGTACCCGCATCGTCAACGCCGACGTCCTGGTCGTCGGATTCGGCCAGCACGGCATCGAGGGCCTGCCCTTCGACCCGGGCTGGATCGGCAGCTGGATCGGCGACTGGATCGGCCACGACGGCAAGGACCGCGACGACCGCGACGGCTGC
This sequence comes from Frankia sp. RB5, assembly GCF_059816245.1. NCBI lineage: Bacteria > Bacillati > Actinomycetota > Actinomycetes > Frankiales > Frankiaceae > Frankia > Frankia sp. RB5. The sequence continues at coordinate 46,774 of NZ_JCBATA010000036.1, read as the reverse complement.
TTCGGGGACGGCTTCGGGGACAAGGACCGCTTCAGGGACGGCAAGGACGGCTTCCGGGACGGCAAGGACGGCTTCCGGGACGGCAAGGATGGCTTCCGGGACGGCAAGGACGGCTTCCGGGAGGCCCGGGCCGACGAGCTGTCCGACGGGGACCGCTTCAAGGACGGCCACGACGGCAAGGACGGCTTCCACGACGGCAAGGACGGCTTCCGGGACGACAAGGACGGCTTCCGGGACGACAAGGACGGCTTCCGGGACGGAAAGGACGGCTTCCGGGACGACAAGGACCGGGACGACAAGGACGGCCTGTTCGGCGACAAGGACCGGGACGACAAGGACCGTAGGGACGGCCACGACGGCGTGCCCTGCGTCGTCGCCGGCGTCGGCGTCGGTGTCGTCGGCGGCGGCGGCGGGGTGGGCGCCGGCGGCGCGGCGGCACCGGGGGGCGGGGCACTGCCGTTCACCGGTGTCGAGACCGGTGCGATGGCCTCGATCGCCCTCGCCCTGCTCGGTGGCGGAGCGCTGCTGCGGGTGGCCGCCCGCCGCCGCCGGGTCGCCGCGATGACGACCGCCACCGCCACGCGGACCGAGGCCTGATCGGTTCGGGGCCTGATCGGTTCGGTTCTCCCCGCATCGCCGCTGGCCACGCGCCCGCGGCGGTGCGGGTGCATCGCACTCCACAGGAAACAGCGCACTCCACAGGAAACAGCGCACTCCACAGGAAACAGCGCACGACCATCGGTCCCGCCGGGCCGTCCGCCGCCAAGCCGCGGCCACCGGCGGAGGCCGACCCGGCCGCCCCCACCCGCGCGGGGGCGGCCATCCTGGCGTGGGCGCCCGCTCAGCGCCGGGTTCCTGTCAGCGCAGCGGGTCGAAGGGGGCGAGCTCGGGGACGGCACGGCCGGTGACGATCGCGTCCGCGAGCAGGCGGCCGGTGACCGGGCCCAGCGTGATTCCCCACATGCCGTGGCCGCCGGCGGCGAAGACGCGCGGCGACGACGTCCGACCGACCAGCGGCAGGCCGTCCGGTGTGCAGGGCCTGGGCCCGACCCACTCGTGGGTACGCCGGTCGAGGTCCACCCCGCGCAGCAGGCCGCGGGTCGCCGTCACCACCGCCTGGATCCGCCGCGGATCGAGCGGGGCGTCCGGCGCGCGGAACTCCATCATTCCCGCGACCCGCAGCCCGGCGCCGATCGGCGTGCAGGCCACCCGGGAGGCGGGGAAGTAGATCGGCCCGCTCGGCGGCTGCGGGGTCGCGACGTGGAAGCTGTAGCCGCGGCCGGCCTGCACCGGCCGGCGGATCCCGAACGGCCCACCCAGCCGGGGCAGCCAGGCGCCGGTGGCCAGCACCACCGCGTCGACCGCGCAGGCGGCGGACGCGGGTGAGGTGTCCACCTCGACGTGCTCGGCGGCGGGGCGCAGCGCGTCGACCGCCGTCGACTCGTGCAGGACGCCGCCGCGTTCGCGCACGCTGTCGGCGAGCGCGGCGACGAAGCGCCCGGGATCGGTGAACCGCTGCCCGTGCAGCGCCACGACGTAGCGGACGTTCTCGCCGAGCAGGGGTTCGAGGTCGCGCGCGGTGACGGGATCGAGCACGTCGACGTCGGCCCGCTGCCCGGCCGCGCGCACCTCGGCGAGTTCGGCGAGCAGCACGTCGAGGTCGGCGCGCCGCTGGTAGCCGGCGAGCAGCGGTGCCGCTGCGCGGGTCGGCGCGCTCACCCCGCCGGCGGCGAGGTCGTCGAAGGCGCCGAGCGCGCTGCGGGTGAGGGGTGCGAGCGCCCGCATCGCCGCCTGCCAGTGGCGCTGGGTGCTGTGCCGGACGAAGCCGGCGACGAAACGGGCGAGCGCCATGTCGGCGACCGGTGGCACGTACACCGGGGAGTCCGACCGCCACAGCACCCGCAGGCCGTAGCGCAGCACCGCCGGGTCGGGCAGCGGGGTGGTCAGGGAGGGGGTGAGCCAGCCGGCGTTGCCCCAGGAGGAGCCGGCGCCGGCGGGATCCGCGCCACGGGTCAGCCGGTCCCGGTCGAAGACCGTGACGCGTACGCCGTGGTCCTGCAGGAACCAGGCCACACACAGCCCGACCATCCCGCCGCCGACGACGGCCACGTGATCGGGAACGGCCCGCGTCCGATTGTCCATCGGCATGATTGTCCGCCAGTCGGTGCCGGCTCGCCCGAGATCCGGGCGGCGAGCCGGCACCGACCGGCGCCACGGTGGAGCGGGTGTTACTTGCGGCCGAGCGAGGCCCGCAGGTACTCGCGGTTGAGTGTGGCGATGCTGTCCATCGGGATGCCCTTCGGACAGGCCACCGTGCACTCGCCGGTGTTGGTGCAGCCGCCGAAGCCCTCGGCGTCCATGGCCTCGACGAGGTTGAGCACGCGTTCCGCCCGCTCCGGCGCGCCCTGCGGCAGGCTGTTGAGATGCGCCACCTTCGCCGAGGTGAACAGCATCGATGAGCCGTTCGGGCAGGCCGCGACGCACGCGCCGCAGCCGATGCAGGTGGCGTTGTCGAACGCCGTGTCCGCGATCGGCTTCGGCACCGGCGTGGAGTGCGCCTCGGGGGCGCTGCCCGTCGGGGCGCTGATGTAGCCGCCGGCCTGGATGATCCGGTCGAGGCCCGACCGGTCCACCATCAGGTCCTTGATGACGCCGAACGCGACCGAGCGCCAGGGCTCGACGTCGATCACGTCACCGTCGTTGAACTCGCGGATGTGCAGCTGGCAGGTGGTGGTCCGCTCGCGCGGGCCGTGCGCCTGCCCGTTGATGACCACGCCGCAGGCTCCGCAGATGCCCTCCCGGCAGTCGTGGTCGAAGGACACCGGGTCGTCGCCCTCCAGGGTGAGCCGCTCGTTGAGCACGTCGAGCAGTTCGAGGAAGGACATGTCCGGGTTGGCGTCGGGCACCTCGTAGGCCACCATGCGCCCCGGCTCGTCCGGGCTGGCCTGGCGCCAGATCCGCAGGGTGAGCTTCACCGTCGGCTCCTTCTCACGCGTAGTTGCGCTGTGCTAGGTGGACGTAGTCGAAGTTCAGCGGCTCCTTGTGCAGGATCGGCTGGTCGCCGGTGCCGGTGCCGCCGAACTCCCACGCGCCGGCGTAGGCGAACCGGTCGTCGTCGCGGCGGGCCTCGCCGTCCGGGGTCTGGCTCTCGACCCGGAAGTGGCCGCCGCAGGACTCCTCGCGATGCAGCGCGTCGACGCACATGAGCTCGCCGAGCTCGAGGAAGTCCGACACCCGGTTGGCCCGCTCGAGGCTCTGGTTGAGCTGGTCACCGGTGCCGGGCACCTTCACCGAGCGCCAGAACTCCTCACGCAGCTCCGGCAGCCGGCCGAGCGCCTTGCGCAGGCCGTCCTCGCTGCGGGCCATGCCGCACTCCTCCCACATGATCTCGCCGAGCTCGCGGTGGAACGAGTCCACCGTCCGCTCGCCGTCGATCGAGAGCAGCCTGGTGAGCCGGCCGGTCGCCTCGTTGACCGTGTCGACCACGGCCGGGTGGCTGGCGTCCACCTTCTCGAGCTTGGTGGACGCGATGTAGTTGCCGAGCATCGGCGGCAGCACGAAGTAGCCGTCGGCCAGACCCTGCATCAGGGCGCTGGCGCCGAGGCGGTTGGCGCCGTGGTCGGAGAAGTTCGCCTCACCGACGACGAAGCAGCCCGGGATGGTGCTCTGCAGGTCGTAGTCCACCCACAGGCCGCCCATCGTGTAGTGGACGGCCGGGTAGATCCGCATCGGGACCTTGTACGGGTCCTCGCCGGTGATGCGGTCGTACATCTCGAACAGGTTGCCGTACTTCTCGCGGACCTTGTCCTCGCCCATCCGGCGGATGGCGTCGGCGAAGTCGAGGTAGACGCCCAGGCCCCCGGGCCCGACGCCGCGGCCGAGGTCGCACTGGTTCTTCGCGGCGCGCGAGGCGATGTCGCGGGGGACCAGGTTGCCGAAGCCCGGGTAGATGCGCTCGAGGTAGTAGTCGCGCTCCGCCTCGGGGATCTGGTCCGGGGAGCGGGTGTCGCCGGGGTTCTTCGGCACCCAGATCCGGCCGTCGTTGCGCAGCGACTCGCTCATCAGGGTGAGCTTGCCCTGGTAGTCGCCGGAACGCGGGATGCAGGTCGGGTGGATCTGCGTGTAGCACGGGTTGGCGAAGTACGCGCCGCGCCGGTGCGCCCGCCAGATCGCGCTCGCGTTGGAGTTCTTGGCGTTCGTCGACAGGTAGAAGACGTTGCCGTAGCCGCCGGTGGCGAGCACGACCGCGTCGGCCAGGTAGGTGGAGACCTGCCCGGTGATCAGGTCGCGGGCGACGATGCCGCGGGCGCGGCCGTCGATCACGATCAGGTCGAGCATCTCGGTGCGGGCGTGCATCTCCACGTTGCCGGCGTCGATCTGCCGCGACAGCGCCTGGTAGGCGCCGATCAGCAGCTGCTGGCCCGTCTGGCCGCGGGCGTAGAACGTCCGCGCGACCTGCACACCGCCGAACGAGCGGGTGTCGAGCAGACCGCCGTACTCGCGGGCGAACGGCACGCCCTGCGCGACGCACTGGTCGATGATCTGCGTCGACGTCTGCGCCAGCCGGTAGACGTTGGACTCCCGCGCGCGGAAGTCGCCGCCCTTCACCGTGTCGTAGAACAGCCGGTAGACCGAGTCACCGTCGTTGCGGTAGTTCTTCGCCGCGTTGATGCCGCCCTGGGCGGCGATCGAGTGCGCGCGCCGCGGCGAGTCCTGGTAGCAGAACTGGATGACACGGTAGCCCTGCTCGGCCAGGGTCGCCCCAGCCGCGCCGCCGGCGAGGCCCGTGCCGACGACGATCACGGAGTGGCGGCGGCGGTTCGCCGGGTTGACGAGCTTGGCGTCGAAGCGGCGCTTGTCCCAGCGCTGCTCGATCGGGACGTCCGGCGCGGTGGTGTCGGCGATGTCGTCGCCGATTTTGTAGAACGTCATGTCAGCCTTCTTCGCGTCTTCAGTCCACGAGCCCGGCGAGGACCGCCACCGGAACCACGATGAATCCGGCCGTGAGGAGAACGGCGAGTGTCGTCGCGGTCGCCTTGAGTGCTCGGTCGCGGCTCGGCCGGTTCACCCCGAGCGTCTGGGCGGCGCTCCAGAAACCGTGCTGGATGTGGAGTCCCAGGCTGAGCATGGCGACGATGTAGATGACAGTGACCCACCACACACTGAAACTCGACACGACGTTGTCGTAGGCCGCGCCTTCGACCCCGTGCCGGTTGAGGGTGAGGGTCGTGAAGTCCAGGAGGTGGTAAACGATGAACAGCGCCAGGGTGATGCCGCCGTAACGCATGATGTGCGTCGCGTAGCTGGCTCTGGCCCGTTGGTGGTGGACGTACTTGGTCGGCCGCGCCTTCAGGTCACGCCGGCTGAGCTGGTACGCGGAGACGACGTGCAGGATCACCGCCAGACCCAGGCCGACCCGCATAATCCACAGAAACCATGCTCCGTGCAGGACCGGTTCCCCGATCGTGCGCAGCCAGTGGGCGTAGTGGTCGAAGTCGGTCGGGCCGAAGAAGATCTTCAGGTTGCCGAGCATGTGCACGATCAGGAACAGCAGCATGAGTGCGCCCGTGACGGCCATCACGGTCTTCTTGCCGATCGTTGAACGCCAGAAGTTCAACGGGGCGGAGGAGGACCGCTTGGGGCGCGGGGGGCGCGCGGCGGGCGCCGGTCGCGTTGGGGTTGTTACAGCCACGCACGCACCCTAGAACCACGCTGTCCAGTGGTCCAAGACATGATAAGGCTGGACTCCATAGCCGACCCCTATGGAGGTCTACGCTGGCGGGCGTGCAGCTCCACCAGCTCGCCTATTTCGTCGCCGTCGCGGAGACCCGGCATTTCACCCGGGCCGCGCAGCGGATGCATGTGGCGCAACCCTCGTTGTCCCAACAGGTCCGGGCGCTCGAACAGGAGTTGGGAGCACCACTGTTCAACCGGGCCCGCGGCAACATCAGCCTGACCGCCGCCGGCGAGACCCTGCTGCCGCTCGCCCGCCGTATCCTCGCCGACACGGAGACGGCCCGCCAGCGTGTCACCGAGCTGCTCGACCTGCGCCACGGCACGGTCCGTCTCGGCGCCACCCCCAGCCTGTGTACCGGCTTCCTGCCCGACGTGCTGCGCCTGTTCCACCAGCGCTACCCCGGCATCCGCCTGCTCGTCGAGGAGGGCGGCTCCCGCGACCTGGTCCGTGACCTCGCCGGCGGCGGCCTCGACCTCGCGCTGATCATCCTGCCGCTGCACAGCTCCGACCCCGCCCTCGCGACCTCCCCCCTGATCCGGGAGAGCCTCGTCCTCGTCTCCTCCCTGGACGAGCCGCCGGTGGTCACCGGCCGTCCGCTGGCCGTCCCCGACCTGCGTGACCATCCGCTGGTGATGTTCCGCCGCGGCTACGACCTGCGCGAGGCGACGGTCGGAGCCTGCCGCGAGGCCGGCTTCGAGCCGACGTTCGCCATCGAGGGCGGCGAGATGGACGCCGTCCTCGGCTTCGTCACCGCCGGCCTCGGAAGTGCCGTCATTCCCAGCATGGTGGCCCGCCGTCTGGGTATGCGCGTCACCCCGTTCGTGCCCCCCGGCCTGCAACGCACCATCGGCCTGGCGCGTCGCCGCGACGTCGAGCCCACCCGCGCCGCCGTCGAACTCCAACGCGCCCTGTGGGAGTACCTCCGCGACGCCTCCGCCACCGGCAACCTCCCCGACGGCACCCGCCTGCTCACCCCCCACCCGCCCACAACCGCCCCGACATCGCCCGAGTCGCATCCGGCCGCCGACTCGCCGCCTCCACCTCCCACCGGCGACGGTGAATCCGCCTCCTTGCTCGCGCGGTAGGCCGCGGAGGGAGATGCGATCTCCGTGGCCGACTGCATGTAGTTCTGAGTTCCTGTTGGGCCTGGATCCAGAGGGTCGACCGCTCCGCGTAAGCTGCATATCGGGCATACTTCCCGCGGGCGGGAAGTGCCTACGGGGGGCGGCGGCTCCGTGTCGCGAATTCGCGGTTGCCCGTCCGCTTTGACACGGATTACGCGACACGGCCTGCCGTGAAACGGCCAGATGGCTGCCACGACCCGCTGCGACAACACCCACGAAGATCGCAACATGGGGTGCGCGCCGGCCACGCAGGAGCCACCTCTGTCCGCGTCGGCAACTCGAGAGCCACCCCGGCTCGGGCCGGCCGAAATATGTTCGTCGCGTGAGCGTTGCCCGCGACCACGAGGACATGCACTGTCTCATCGACCAGCTCAGCCCGAGCCAGGTCCGTCGGCTGCGACTGCTCATCACCCAGGACGAGGAACTGTCGCAGGTCGCGGCAACCCTGTCCCGGCCCGAGGCCCCCTCACCCGCGAACGGCCTGCCGACACTGATCGCATCCTGGACGGCCCTCTCGACCTTGCGGTGTGACGGCACGCTGCCGAGCCTCAGGTGGTTCGACCGCCAGCATCGTCGAGCCGCGGTCAGACTTGGCATGAGCCGGTCAGGCTCGCTGGTCTTGATTCAGCGCATCCCCATTTCCCACCAGGACACGAAGCCTGGATGTGAAGCGTCGACGGCGAAGATCAGTGCTGAATTGAGGGGCCCGGATGTTGGCCCGCGAGATTGCCGATGCGGGTCATTCCGGGAACATAGGCATCCAGCTCGCCCAGCTGGAAACGGCACAGCCCCATCGCCCACCACGAGACGTCATCGTCGGCGCTTGACGCGCGGTAATGATTTCTTTGAAGATGAGTGATCCATCCGCCGTCACCCAGCCCGATCAGTGTGGAGGTCAGCTCACCAGTCGTGGTGTTCCACGTCCGGCAGGTGCCGTCCTCGCCTGCTGTGACAAGAACCGTGCCATCGGGGGAGAAGCTAATCTCCCACAGCACGCTCGTATGACCGATGAAGGTGTGAATGCAGGTTCCGGTGGCTACATCCCACATCCGAGCCGATCCGTCATCGCTGGCCGTGGCGAGGTGGGTGCCGTCGGGGGAAAATGCGATGTACGTAACATCGGCCGCGTGACCGGTGATCGCGCAGAGGAAGGTTACGTTGGTGGTGTTCCATAGGCGTGCGGTGCCGTCATTGCTGGCCGTGGCGAGGCGGGTGCCATCGGGGGAAAAGGCAACCGTTGTAACGCTGTCCGTGTGGCCGGTGAGTGTGTGGGTGCAGGTTCCGCTAGTGGTGTTCCATAGGCGTGCGGTGCCGTCGTCGCTGGTGGTGGCGAGGTAAGTGCCGTCGGGTGAAAATGCGACGTCCCGGACTGGGCCGGTGTGGCCGGTGAGTGTGTGAGTGCAGGTTCCTGTGGTGGTGTCCCATAGGCGAGCGGTCTGGTCGATGCTTGCCGTAGCGAGTTGACTGCCATTTGGCGATATGGCGACCTCCCATGCCACGCTGGTGTGGCCGGTTAGTGTGTGGGCGCACGTTCCGGTGGAGTCCCATATACGCACTATGCCGCTGTCAGTAGCGGCGGCAAGATAGCTTCCGTCGGGGGAGAACCTGACGTCCCAGACCGGACTGGTGTTGCCCGTGAGCGAATGAGTGCAGGATCCCACGGTGGTATTCCATAGGCGCGCGGTGTTATCGCCGCTGGTGGTGACGAGGTGAGTGCCGTCGGGTGAAAATGCGACGTCCCGGACTGGGCCGGTGTGGCCGGTGAGTGTGTGGGTGCAGGTTACGTTGGTGGTGTTCCATAGTAGTGCGGTGCCGTCATTGCTGGCCGTGGCGAGGCGGGTGCCGTCGGGGGAAAAGGCAACCGCTGTAACGCTGTCCGTGTGGCCGGTGAGTGTGTGGGTGCAGGTTCCGCTAGTGGTGTTCCATAGGCGCGCGGTGCCGTCGTCGCTGGTGGTGGCGAGGTGAGTGCCGTCGGGTGAAAATGCGACGTCCCGGACTGGGCCGGTGTGGCCGGTGAGTGTGTGGGTGCAGGTTCCGTTGGTGGTGTCCCATAGACGTGCGGTGCCGTCGTCGCAGCTAGTGGCGAGATGAATGCCATCAGGCGAAAACTCTACTGCCAGAACCTTGCTGGCGTGACCAGTCAGAATGTGCTTGCAGCTCCCGGAGGTGGTTTCCCAAAGACGTGCGGTTCGGTCGTAGCTAGCGGTGGCGATGCAGTCGCCGTCGGGAGAAAAGGCCACCGAAGAGACCGCACCGCTATGTCCGGTGAGAGTGCGCAGGACAGTGCCCGTACGACTGTCTGTAAGAACGAGAGTGCTGTATGCAGAATAGGCCACGAGCCGTCCATCAGGTGAGAACACGACATTCTGCACAGGGCCGGCTGCTGGGGTGCATAGGGTCGGCCTGTCGCGGCCTGTCAGAGCGGCCTGCCGAAGCTCTGGGTTGCTGGCTAGGCGAGGATCGGTGGTGCAGCCGAGGAGGGCTGCCTGGAACCAATCGCCGCCGTCGATCGTCGCAGCGGTGACCGTGCAGCGCTCAAACCGGGCGGACGTGCAGTCGGCATCGGTCAGGTTGGCGCCGGTGAGGTCAGCATCGATGAGGGCCGCTCGATGCAGGGTTGCGCTGGCAAGATGTGCACCGCGCAGCGTGGTGCTGGTGAGAGTTGCACCGGTGAGGTCGGCGTTGGTGAGGTCGGCGTCGGTGAGGTCCAAGCCGGACAGGTCGGCGCCGGTTAGATCGGCGCCGGCCAGGTGGGCGCCGCGGGTCAGGGTCAGGCGATGGGCGTGTGCGTGGGCCTTGCCGTGGCGGCGAGTGAGGTCCGCGTGGTGGCGGCGGGCGAGCGCCAGGGCGTTGCGGCGGGCCGCAGCCGTGGCGTCGTCGTCAGCAAGGATGCTGCGGGCCCAGCGGAGGGTGGCGGGCCAGCCGGCGAGGCCGGCGACGAAGTCGGCCATGAGGGTGGAGACGGGGCGCTGGGTGAGGGGCTCGACGGTGACGCCGGCGGTGCGCAGGTGGGGGGTGCAGGCGGTGGCGACGAGGTATTCCATCACCGAGGCGTGGACGAAGGTGAAGGCGTCGTCGCCGGTGCGGACGAGCAGGGTGCCGGAGCCGACCTGGTGGGCGGCGTGGTCGGAGTCGAGGCCGTGGGCGTCGAGGGTGGTCAGGACGGTGCCGGCGGTGGCGGCGAGCTCGCGGGTGCTGACGGTGCGCTCGGTGGACTGCCAGAGCTTCACGGCCAGCGCGGTGACGGCGGCGAGGCGGTCCTCGGTGGTCAGGGCGGGGGCGGCGCCGGACGGGCGGGCACGCGCTGACTCGTAGTCGAGCCACGCGGCGATGAGTTCGCGGTAGAGGTCGGCGGAGCTGATCGTGCCGGTGGCGGCTTGGACCTCGCGCAGCCGTGACTCGTCCAGGCGGGCGATGAAGCCGAGCATCCGCGGATTGCGGCTGAGTCCGAGCAGGTCGTGGATGTCGCGGATGAGGGCGAGGCGGTCGGCGGCGCGGGCGGTGTCGCCCTCGTAGAAGCGAGTGAGGAACGCCTCGATCTGCTCGTCGGTGAAGTCGTCCAGCTCGATCAGGCCGCGGCGGTTGGCGGTGTCGAGGCGGGCCGCGAGGGCGGTGCGGACCTGGTGGTCGGAGCGGAAATGCTGGCTGCGGCTGGTGAGGACCATCTTCGCGCGGCCTTGCAGGGCGTCGAGGAGCGTCGTCAGGTGCTCGGCGGCGCGTTCGTAGGTGACGCGCAGGGCCAGTTCGTCGAAGCCGTCGAAGAGGAGCACGATCCGGCCGTTGCGCAGCATGTAACGCAGCGCGTCGCGGTCGAAGCGGGGAACGCCGGCGCCGGCCAGGTGGGCGGCGAGCAGTTCGTCGAGGCCATGCGTCTTCTCCAGGTGACGCAGTTCGACGAGCATCGGGACGACGTGCGGCAGATGCTCGGGCAGGGCGCGGGCGAGCTCGTGGAGAAGGAAGGTCTTTCCTCGGCCGAAATCGCCCAGGACCAGGACGAGGCCGCCCTCGTCGGCGGCCATCCAGTCCAGGAGTTGTGCCCGGGCGTCCTCGCCGTCGAGCGTCGCGCCGGCGACGAGGGTGCGATCGAGGTGTTGGAAGCGCTGCGTCAGGTAGAGCGACGGCGGGTAGATCGGGTCGCGTCGCAGCCGCTCGGTCTGGTCGGCGACGTAGGACCGCAGGTCGATGAGCCCCTGGTACTGGACGAAGCTGACCAGCCGCACGCTCTGGCGCAGCGCCGCGTCCACCAGCGCCGGCGCCGCCGGGTCGCCGCCGTAGACCAGCGTGGACACGAGCATCGGGTCGAACGCCGCGTAGCCGCGGTGTACCTGGGCGGCGAACGCCTGGACGTCGTCGGCGTCGGGAGTGCCGTCGAGTACGCCGACGGGATGCTGCGTGACGATTGTCCCGTCACGGCAGGTGACTCGAAGGTAGCCCGGAACACCGCCACCGGCGGGGGAGATCTCGAGGACGGATACCTGGTGCGGAGCCTCGACGGAGTGCAGCAGCCGCGCGACCTCGGCGACCCGGTCCACGAACCGTTCTCGGTGAGTCTCCTGCCCTCGCCGTTCGGCCCGGTCCTGGTCGTTACGGCCATGCCGATCGGACGGGTTGTCGGGCTGCGCGGCCGGGTCGGGGAGCGTGGCGTCAATTCCCGCCCAGTGTCTGGCCGTGCGCCGGAGAGGCTCGGCGCCCAGGTCAGCCCACTGCGCAGATTCCGCGGACCAGTGACGCAGGCGGCGGGTGAGCCCGTCCCGTTCGACCCGGGCGAGTTGGTAACGCGGCGCGGACTCGGCCTCCGGCTTCGCGGGGTCGTGGCGGCCGGACGGCACTCCGACCCGGAGGGCCCGCCCGACCTTGACCCCGCGATGTGTGTCGTCCTGACCGCTCAGGACAAGATTGAGCATGCCCAGAAGGTCGCTGCGGTGCCTCAGGCTGGCGGCGAGCGAGGCGGCGGACTCCATCTCCTGAACCGCGCCGAGCCTGAGCCATCCGCGCTGTGCGTAGGCGGCCAGACGGGAGGCGAACCGCTGCTCCTGGGCCGCACCGATCGTCCGGCGGTCATTCGGCGCATGATGCGTGACGTCCATGGTCGAGTTCATGGCGGCCACGACCAGGTTGAGCTCGTCGATGGGGAACAGCGACCATTCCTGGCCGACCGCGAACACCCCGCCCGCGGCGCCGGCCGCGCCCGCGCCCGCGTAGAAATTCTCGATCATGACGGCGAAATGGCGCCACTTCGGCCAGTAGGGCGGTTCTGGGTCGATTTCGTCGGCCTCGCAGGTGTCGAAGTAGGAGCGGCAGGCAGCCAGGTTCACGTCTCGCGAGCCAGCCACCATCACCAGGCGGGATCGGGACAGGCCGAAGGCGCCCAGGAGGTCGTCGAACGTCTGCACGGCTGTCTCGTATTCGCGGCGCAGACCGTGTTCGGCGACGTCGCCGGTCACCACCACCAGGTCCGGTGACCAGGCCGGATCCAAAGCCGCCACATCCTCGGCGACCCGGTTGGGCAGTTCGGCCAGTGGTAGCGGTGCGCCGTCCAGGCCGGCGCGGAGCTCGGGCAGGTGCAGCACGGTCACCGCGTCGCGAACCGAACCGCCACCCGGTCGCCGGCGGTCGTTGCCTTCCGCGCCGACGGGGCCGGGGCCTGGGAAGGGCGCTGGCGAGGGCGCGTCGCCCGGCCAGACAATCCGCTCGCTGTGGTCCGGATGCCGCGGGCCGCGTAGGCCGGTGATGAGCCGGGTCGCGGCTTCCCGCTCGTCGCAGCCGACGAGGTCGATGAACGACAGGCGGCTGACCAGCGGCGTCAGCTCGCAGGGGGAGACACGGACGGGGACGAGGAATCCTTCACGCTCGTGGGCGCGGATGAGGGCTGCCTCGCGTTCGGCTCGGCCGTAGCTGGCCGGGTCGAAGTAGTGCGGGGAGAGGATCGCGATCATCCGGTTGGCGGTGGCCAGAGCCTCGTCCATTCGGCCGACGAAGCTGCTGCCTGCCGCCCAGTCCCATTCGTCGTACTCGACGCGGAACCCCTCTGCCTTCAGCTTCGCGGCGACCCAGCGTGCCCACGGCCGGTCCGGGCCCGCGACGCTGATGAACAGATGCTCGGCCGCGCCCCCGGCATGTTCCCCCATGAACACAGCGTGGCAGACCCGCCACATTCATGGCAATCTGCTCCGAGGGCTGACGTCGCCCCCTGGGGGCAATCGCCTGCGAACTGACTTGAGCATGTGGCGCCACGCCGGTTCGAGACGATTGCCGTGACCGCGAAAAACCGCGTTACCGCGGTAACGCGGCGGAAGCTGGGCAGGCGGTGAGAGCGGAAGCCGACGGTCAGAGGGCCGGGGGGCCGTGGCCGAGGATCTCCTCACGCTCGTCCGGGGAGGTCTGCGGCTGGGTGTCGTCCGCGAGGAAGCGCAGGAGGCGCGCGCGGCGGTCGGCGGCGGCGCGGGCGGCGGTCAGGCGGGCGCGGCGCTCCCGCAGCGCGACGGTGATCGCCTTCGTCGTCGTCTCGCCGGTGAGGGCGGCCACGTCGGCGGCGAGCTGTTCGGTCGCGGGGTCGTCGATGGTCAGGGCCATGGCGGAAGTCTGCCGGATCCGGAGCGTGCCCATCACGCTCCTTCCAGGTCTGTCCGGTACCGGCCACCGGGACGGATGGTTGTGCGTGTACTGATGTTTCCGGGCGCGTTGATTCACGGTCATCTTGGGCTGTGAGCGTTTCGCTTCGGTGCCGTTGGGACCCGGTGCCGGAGGAGGAGACGCATGTCCGTGAATCGTCGACAGGTGATGGCCGGGGCGGGGACCGCCGGGCTGGGATTCGTGCTGGCGGGGGCGGTGGACGCCGTCTTCGCGGGGACGGCGAACGCGGCGTCGCCGAAGGCGTTCCGCGGCTATGGGGAGCTCGTCGCGGACCCGAACGGGGTCATCGACCTGCCAAAGGGCTTCCGCTACACGGTGTTCTCCCGCGCGGGCAAGGACACGCTGAACGGCGGCGGGGCGGTGCCGGCGTCGCACGACGGCATGCGCGCGTTCCCCGCCGGGCCGGGGCGCAGCCTGCTGGTGCGCAACCACGAGCTGTCGCCGGGGACGAAGGACCCGATCGTGCCGCAGCGGCCGGGCCTCGTCTACGACCCGGCCGCGCCGGGCGGGACGACGACGCTCGCCGTCGAGGGTGACAAGCTGCTCAGCCACGTGCCGAGCCTCGCGGGCACCTACCGCAACTGCGCCGGCGGCGGCACGCCGTGGGGGACGTGGCTGTCATGCGAGGAGACCGAGGCGACGCCGGCGACCGAGGCGGTGCTGACGAAGAAGCACGGCTACGTCTTCGAGGTCGACCCGTTCGGTCGGCTGCACGACGCGGCACCGGTGCCGCTGACCGCGCTCGGCCGTTTCGCGCACGAGGCCGTCGCCGTCGACCCGCACACCGGCATCCTGTACCTGACCGAGGACGCGGCCAAGCCGTACGGCCTCGTCTACCGCTTCCTGCCGCGCAACCCGCGCGGCGGCCCGGGCACCCTGCGGGCCGGCGGGAAGCTGCAGGCGCTGCAGGTGCCGAGCACCCGTGACCTGTCGATCGTGCGCGACCTGGGCACGAAGCTCAACGTCACCTGGGTCGACGTGCCGGACCCGGACGCCACGACCGTCTCGGTGCGTGCGCAGCTCGACAACGCCAAGGTCACGCGGGTGCCGAAGGCCGAGGGGATCTTCTGGTCCGACGGGGTCGTCTACATCGTCTCCAGCTACGCGAAGACGTCGGAGGGCGCGGCGGCGAACCACGTCGGGCAGGTGTGGCGGTTCGAGCCGCGGCGCTCGACGCTCGAGCTCGTCCTGCGTCTGGAGCCGGGCGGCCGGTTCGACTCGCCGGACAACATCGGCATCTCGCCGTTCGGTGGGATCGTGCTGTGCGAGGACGGCGATGGCGAGAACTACCTCGTCGCCCCGTCGGAGGACGGCACGCCCTACCCGCTGGCCCGCAACGCCGCCAGTGACAGCGAGTGGGCCGGCGCGACCTTCTCCGCCGACGGGCGCTGGCTGTACGCCAACGTCCAGGGCGAGGGGATCACCGTGGCCATCACCGGTCCGTGGTGGCGCGGCTGACGATCACCGGCTGGTGATCACTGGTAGGTGATGAGGTCCGGCGGGGGCGTGAGAGCCAGCGTCTCCGCCGGGCTGAACATGTTCGTGTCCTCGTCGAGGAAGAGCTTGAAGCCGGTGAAGAACGGTGGGCGGGCGGCGAGCAGGGCGTACTTCGCGAGCTTGTCGTGCCGGACGCCGAAGCCGTCGATGTGGAACACGGTCGCCAGTTCCGGATGGGCGGCGATCGCCGGTCGATCGGGCAGCATCGACTGCGTGAACTGGTGAATCACGAACAGCTTCTGCGGAAGATGACGTGCGCGGACGATCCCGGTGAGCCAGGCGGAGACCTCGTTCAGGCCCGCCGCGTCGCTGCTGCCGATCTGCTTGCCGGGAATCTGCGTCGGGCCCATCTTCCATTCCGGGTCGAGGGCGAGGCCGACGTCCGGTTCGCGCAGGAAGCGCTCATAGCGGCGGGCCTGGTCGAGGAAACGGCCGCGGCCGGGCTGAAGGTCCAGGATGAGCAGCATGCGGTGCGCCCGGGCGGTGTCGAGATACGCCTGGACGGCCGAGTCGGGCAGCGTCGAGCTGTACAGCCCGTCCGGGCCCGGCGACGCCGACGCGACGGTCGTGATGAGCTCCATCGCCGGCTGCACCGGCCGGCCACCCGCGGCGAACGGTGCCGCGGCCGCGAGGACGCGCCGCGCGGCCTGGTCGGGTGTGCCCTCCCCGAGGACACCGAGCGCGCCGCCGCCCGCCGAGCCGTAGTGCGCCACGATCCGGTAGGCGGGCAGCAGGGTCCGCCCGCCGAGCGGGAGCTGCGGGCCGTCGGCGCCGCCGCCCGCGGGGCGAGCCGGCTCCTCCACGCGCCCCGGACGGCCTGAGGCGTAGGGGTTTGCGGGGGCGGCGTCGGCGTCCTCGTGGTGCGACGCACCGCAGCCTGACCCCAGCAGGGCCGCGACGAGCACGGCCGCGACGGCGAGCGGCAGCGGCAGCCTGGCCGGGCGGTGTGGTGATCGTGGCTCCGGTCGGGGGGCCGATCGGAGTCGGCGCGCGTCGTCGCGTGGCCGCCTGTGGTCCGTCGCCTGGGGGTCGACCATGGCGGCGCTCCTACCCGCGATCCCGCCGTTCGTCACCGCCGATATGGGGCGCAGTGCGGCCGGCCGATCGAAGAGGGCAGGTCGCGGACCTGACGGTCCGCCTATCCGTCCGCGTGATCGCATTAATCAGTCTTATCGGTGATCTAATCGCACCTGGTCTATTTCGATTTAACAGATCTTGATGACGTCGAGGTTTTCTTGGTGGCCCTCACCGAGTGGGTGCGGTTCGGGCACTGTTTTCTTTTTGGCCCGGCCTGGTCGGACCTGCCGTTGTTGGCTAAACTCTGTCCGAGCAGTCGTAGATCGGGTAGTTTCACATCTGCGAGGGACTGTGATGCGGGGACGTTTGTCGCGCGGTTCGCGTGAGCTGGTGTCAGTGCACGGCGAGGGCGGCGTCGCGGGACCCGTCCACCTCAAGAATGCTGGAGGCGATATGAACAGTGTTGATATTGCGCTGAAGGAGTCACTCGAGATCGGCGGCGCCCTCGGGGCCGCCCTCGTGGACTTCACCAGCGGCATGACCCTCGGCACGGCCGGCAACTCGCACGCGCTGGACCTCGAGGCCGCCGCCGCCGGGAACACCGAGGTCATCCGGGCGAAGCTGCGCACCATGGAGAGCCTGGGCCTGCAGGACACGATCGAGGACATCCTCATCACCCTCGGCCGCCAGTATCACCTGATCCGGCTGCTCCAGAGCCACTCCGGGCGCGGGCTGTTCCTCTACCTCGTGCTCGACAAGAACCGGGCCAACCTCGCCCTGGCCCGCCACCGTCTGCGCGCCATCGAGAGCCAGCTGGACGTCTGAGCCGCCCCGCGCGGCGCCTCCCGTTCGTCGAGGAAAGGACAGACTGTTCCTGGCGGACAGCTGGTTCCTGGCGGACTGGCTGGTTTCTGACGGACTGGCTGGTTTCTGACGGACTGGAGGTGCCATGGCGGCAGCGGTGGGCGGGGGGCCGACGCTTCGGATCCGCGGAGCGGTGCTGGTCGGGCCGCAGGAGGTCCGGGACGAGCTCTGGGTGGTCGACGGCCGGGTCACCTTCACGGCGCCGACCGCGGACGCCGCGCGGGACGTGCGGACGGTGACAGGCTGGGCGCTGCCCGGCCTGGTCGACGCGCACTGCCACGTCGGCCTCGACGCTCATGGCGCGGTCGACCGTCCGACCGCCGAGGAGCAGATCACCGCCGACCGGGCCGCCGGCGCGCTGCTGCTGCGGGACGCGGGCTCCCCGGCCGACACCCGGTGGGTCGACGAGCGGGACGACCTGCCCCGCCTCGTCCGTGCCGGTCGGCACATCGCCCGCACCCGCCGCTACATCCGCAACTACGCCGCCGAGGTCGAGCCCGAGGATCTCGTCGCCGAGGTCGTCACCCAGGCCGCGCGGGGTGACGGATGGGTCAAGCTCGTCGGTGACTGGATCGACCGCGACCTCGGCGACCTGGCCCCCTGCTGGCCCACGGACGCCACCAGGGCGGCGATCGACGCGGCGCACGCCGCCGGCGCGCGGGTGACCGCGCACTGCTTCGCCGAGGACTCCCTCGCCGATCTCGTCCTCGCCGGCATCGACTGCGTCGAGCACGCCTGCGGCCTGACCGCCGACACGATCCCGCTGTTCGCCGAGCGTGGCGTCGCGATCGTCCCAACCCTGATCAACATCGCCACGTTCGAGAACATCGCCCGCGGTGCCGAGGCGAAGTTCCCCGCCTACGCCCGGCACATGCGGGACCTGCACGCCCGCCGGCACGACACGATCGGCGCCGCGCACGACGCCGGCATCCCGATCTACGTCGGCACCGACGCCGGCGGCAGCCTGCCCCACGGCCTGGTCGCCGCCGAGGTCGCCGAACTTCGCCGCGCCGGCCTGTCCGCCGAGGAGGCGCTCGCCGCCGCCACCTGGTCGGCCCGGGCCTGGCTCGGCCATCCCGCCCTCACCGAAGGCGCCCCCGCCGACCTCGTCATCTACCCCGCCGACCCCCGCACCGACCTCGCCGTCCTCGCCACCCCCGACCTCATCATCCTGCGGGGCCAGCCTGTCGCCAGATGGTATCGCCAGTGATACCATCGGCCATGGCCATGACTCTGCGCCTGAGTGACGACGAGGCCGAGGGCCTGCGGCGTCGTTCCGAGTTGGAGCACCGCTCGATGCAGGAAGTCGCTCGGCAGGCGATTCGGGAGTACATCGAAGCGCACAGCCGTGCTGATCTTCTTGATCGGGTTCTCGACGAGGAACTGCCCCGATACGCGGAGGCGCTCCGTCGCCTCGGCGAATGATCTATCTGAATCTCTCCGAGCTGTTGCGTGTCGCCGAACGCGTTCTGTATGCGCCGCCGCAGGTCCGTGACCACGGCCTGCTGGAATCGGCGCTGGCCCGGCCGCAGGCGAGCGTGTTCGGGCGGGATGCCTACGCGTCGCTGCACGACAAGGCCGCCGCCCTCGCGCACTCGCTGGCCCGCAACCACGCTCTCGTCGACGGTAACAAGCGCCTGGCTCTGGGCGCGGTCATCGCCTTCTACGGCCTGAACGGGCATCGGTTGACCCTCACCAATGACGAGGCCTACGACCTGGTGACGGGCGTCGCCGACGGCACGTTCGACTCCGTCGAGGAGATCTCCGCGGTACTCGTGAACGGCACGTGGCGATGGCGCTGACCACCGGTCAGGCGCCGGGCCAGGTGGCGGTGGTGACGGCGTGGTGGAGGATGCCGGAGCTCGCTGTGGGGTCGATGGTGGCGGCGGCGAGCCAGGCGGGGGAGTAGTAGGTGTCGGTGTAGCGGTCGCCGGAGTCGCAGAGCAGGGTCACGACGCTGCCGGTGCGGCCGTCGGCGACGAGCTCGCAGGCGAGCCGCAGGGCGCCCCACAGGTTCGTGCCGGTGGACGGGCCGGCGCGGCGGCCGGTGAGTTCGCGCAGCAGGCGCATCGCGGCGATGGACGCCGCGTCCGGCACGCGGATCATCCGGTCCACGACGTCGGGCAGGAAGCTCGGCTCGACCCGCGGTCGCCCGATGCCCTCGATCCGCGAGCCCGGCGCGAGCACGCTCGGGTCTCCGGTCGTCCATGAGCGGTGGAACGCCGAACCCTCCGGGTCGACGACACACAGGGCGGTGTCGTGCTGGCGGTAGCGCAGGTAGCGGCCGATCGTCGCGCTGGTGCCGCCGGTGCCGGCGCCGACGACGATCCACGCCGGCACCGGATGGCGTTCCAGCGACATCTGACTGAAGATCGACTCGGCGATGTTGTTGTTGCCCCGCCAGTCCGTCGCCCGCTCGGCGTAGGTGAACTGGTCCATGTAGTGGCCGCCAGTGGCCGTCGCGAGGCGTTGCGCCTCGTCGTAGACGGTCGTCGCGTCCTCGACGAGATGGCAGCGCCCACCCTCCCGCTCGATCAGCGCGATCTTCGCGGCGCTCGTCGACGCCGGCATCACCGCGACGAACGGAAGGCCGAGCATCCGGGCGAAGTACGCCTCCGAGATGGCGGTGGAGCCCGAGGACGCCTCGACGATCGTCGTGCCCGCACAGATCCAGCCGTTGCACAACCCGTACAGGAACAGCGAGCGGGCGAGGCGGTGCTTGAGCGAGCCGGTCGGATGCGTCGACTCGTCCTTGAGGTAGACGTCCACGCCCCGCCCGGTCGGCCACAGCGGCAGCGACAGCAGATGGGTGTCGGCCGAGCGGTTGGTGTCGGCCTCGACCCGGGCGATGGCCTGGCGGATCCAGCCCCGGTCCGCCCGGCCCGGCGCGGCATCCATGCACCTCATCAAACCTGGTTCGATGTGGATACGCCCGTCAGAGCAGTGCCGTCCGTCAGAGCTGGGTGCCGAAGACCTGCGTCCAGTAGGTGCCGTACTCGCCGCCGGTCGCGTGGCCGACGCCGATCTGTCGCAGCTGCGGGATGAGGATGTTCGCGCGGTGCCCGGGGCTGTTCATCCAGCCGGTGACGACCTCCTCGGCGGTCGTCTGACCGGCGGCGATGTTCTCCGCGACCCGCGAGTAGCGGTAGCCCAGCGCCGTCACCCGGTCGGAGACGGTCCGCCCGTCGGGGCTGGTGTGGGCGAAGAAGTCGCGGGCCGCCATGTCCCGGCTGTGCGCGTCCGCGGCGGCGCACAGCATCGGGTCGACGCCCAGCGGCGCGAGCCCCGCCTTCTCGCGCTCCCGGTTGGTCAGCACGACCACCTGGGCGAGCATCGGCGCGAGCCCGTCGCGGCTGGCCGCGGGAGGCGGGGGCGGTGCCGGGGGTGCGGCCGGCGCGGCGGGGGTGGGATCGTCGTCGACCACCACGCCGTAGTCGCGGGCGAGGCCGGCGAGGCCGTCGGCGTAGCCCTGGCCGACGGCGCGGACCTTCCACCCCGGCCCGCGGCGGTAGATCTCGACCAGGGTCAGTACCGTCTCGCGGGTCAGCGGCGGCGGGGCGAAGTGGACCAGGACGCTGCCCCGGCCGTTGTGCAGCGTCACCACCGGGGCCGGCAGCTGCCCGAAGGGGGTGGTCCCGTCCTCGGGACTGGCCATGATCACCACCCGGTCGGCGCCGGGGCGCAGCGCCGCCGGGTCGACCGTCACCTCGCCGCCGGCCAGCGTGACGCCCGCGGCGCGCGGCTGGTTGTAGAAGACGAAGTCGCCGTCCCCGTCGACCTTCCCGTGCGCGGAGACGACCAGCGCACACAGATCGAACGGTCCGCTCAGGCGAACCAGGACGGGGCCCTGGGGCAGGGGTGCGTTGGCACCGGGCACCAGCTCTGTCATCCGTCCCACCGCCATCCTCACGTGCCGTTTCAGGCATCCGAGCGTCCACGATACGAAGTCGGCGTTGTGGTGGGTTTGCTTGTCAGGCCGGACACCTCGGCCATACCGTCGCGTTCGGGTTGCCGTGATCAACGGCTTCGGGGTCCCGGAGTGAATTCGGCCGCGTGAGTTCGGCCGCGCAGGGATCGCCGCGGGCATGACGCAGGGTGCCGTCGTGCGGCGGTGCCCGGAGCAGGGTGGGACCGGTCGTGGACGACGTCATGGGCTTCGCGCTGCTCAGCCTCGGGTCGGGTGCGCTGTACGCGCTGGTCGCCGCCGGCGTGGTCGTGATCGCGCGGGGCGCCGGCGTGCTCAACATGGCACAGGGCGCGTTGGTGGCCTGGGCGGCCTACGCCTTCCACGGCCTGCACGGGGCGTGGGGGCTGCCGCTGGCGCCGGCGGCGCTGCTCGCGGTCGCCTCCACGATGGCGATCGGCGTCGGTTTCCACCTGCTGGTCATGCGCCCGTTGCGGGAGGCGACCCCGCTGCTGCGGCTGATGGCCACCCTCGGGCTCCTGATCATCCTGCAGTCGTCGCTGACACTGATGTTCGCCGGCGCGGTACGCACGTCACCGACGGTGCTGCCGACCGGATCGGTGCGGCTGTTCGGCGAGTCCATCGGAGTCGACGTGTTCGTCCGGCTCGGCGCGGTCGCCGTCCTGATCGCGGGGCTGTGGGCGCTGTTCCGGTGCACCACCCTCGGTCTCGCCGCGAGCGCCGCCACCGAGAACCCGCGGGCCACCGCGGCGCTGGGCTGGTCGGTCGACGCGGTCGCCGCCGGCGCCTGGGGTCTCGGCTCGGGCCTGGCCGGGCTCGCCGGCGTGCTGCTCGCCCCGCTGCAGAACCCACTGTCCTCGGCGAACCTGCTGTTGCTCATCGTCCCCGCGCTGGCCGTCGCGCTGGTCACCCGGTTCCGCTCGTTCCCCGGAGTGCTGCTCGGCGGGCTCGTCCTCGGCGTCATCGAGGTGGAGACGCAGTACCAGCTCGTCGCCCGTCACCCGTTCTGGCGGGGCGTCGACCGGGCGGTGCCGCTCGCCGTCATCGTCTTCTACCTGGCCGTGCGCGGGCGGGGCCTGCCCGAGCGAGGGCACCTCGCCGAGCGGCACCCGGTGCTCGGCAGCGGCCGGGTCCATCCGCGGGCGCTCGCCGTCACCGTCGCCGCGGCGCTCGCGGCGATCTGGTGGGTGCTGCCGCACGACTGGGTGGACGCGCTCGACGCCAACGCCCTGTGGGCGCTGATCATCCTGTCCGTGGTCGTGCTCGTCGGGTACACCGGGCAGCTGTCGCTGGCGCAGCTCGCGTTCTCCGGGATCGCGGCGCTGATCGCCGGGCGGCTGGTGGCGACCCGCGGCTGGCCGCTGGAGGCGGCGATGGCCGTCGGGGTGGCCGGCACCGCCGTCGTCGGGCTCCTGTTCGCGCTGCCGGCGCTGCGCACCCGGGGCCTGCAGCTCGCGGTCGTGACGCTCGGCCTCGGCGCCGCCGTCGACGCGCTGCTGTTCCAGCGCGGCTACCACTCGCCGCCGCCGGCGAGCGCCAGGGCGCTGGGCTCGCTGTTCGGTGACCTCGCCTCGCCGGAGGGGACCGTCGTGGGCCGCCAGCGCTTCCTCGGCGTCCCCCTCGACACGGTCACCGACCCGCGGGGCTTCGCGACGGTGTCGGTGCTCGCGTTCGTCCTCGTCGCGCTCGCCGTCGCCAACCTGCGCCGCGGCCGGGCCGGGCGGCGGCTGATCGCGGTGCGCACCAACGAGCGGGCCGCGGCGGCGCTCGGCATCAGCGTCGTCGGCGCCAAGCTGTACGCGTTCGCGCTGTCCGCGGCCATCGCCGGCTTCGGCGGCGTGCTCTACGCGTTCTTCGTCTACGGGCAGCGCGGCAACCTCGACTTCGGTGACGGGACGTTCGCGCCGTTCTCATCGATCCTGCTCATCGCCTACGCGGTCGTCGGCGGCGTCGGCTGGGTCAGCGGGTCGTTCGCCGGCGCCACCATGGCCGCCGGGGCGCTCGCGACCCGGCTCGGCGCGGCGGTCGGGGAATGGCTCGGCCGGCTCGGCGCGCTGCTGCGGGTCCTGCTCGCCGCGCTCGCCGGCCTGCTGGGCCTGGCCGGCGGCGCGGCGCTGACGAACAGGGCCTCGTTCCCCGGCCGGCTCGGCGCGACGGCGCGGCGCTGGCTGCCGTGGATCGCGGCGCTCGGGGCCGCCGTCCTCGCCGCGGTCCTCGGCGGCGCGGTGCGGCACTGGCTCGCCAACCTCGACCGCTACGTGCCGCTGATCGGCGGAATAGTGCTGGTCGCGGTGCTGTCCCGCTCCGGCGGGGGCATGGCGCCGGAGAACGCACGCTCCGCCCGCCGGCTCTACGACCGCTTCGTCCCCGGCGCCGCCGAACGCCGCACCCGCGCCGACGACACCCGGCTGACCCGGGTACTCGGCCCCGCCGTGGACGCCACGGTGGCCGTCTCTGCGGCGGTGGCCGCCTCACCGGCGGTGCTGTCGGTGTGGGGGCTGACGGTCCGCTTCGGCGCGGTCGCCGCGGTGCGCGGGGTGGACCTGCGGGTGCTGCCGGGCCAGGTCGTCGGGATGATCGGCCCGAACGGCGCGGGCAAGACGACGGTCATCGATGCCATCACCGGCTACGCGCAGGCGTCGGCCACCTCGATGATGCTCGGCGGTGAGCGTCTCGACCGCCTGCCCGCGCACCGCCGGGCCCGCGCCGGGCTGAGCCGGTCGTTCCAGAACCTGGAGCTGTTCGAGGACCTCACCGTGCTGGAGAACATCCAGGCCGCCAGCGACGGCCGCGATGCCCGCGCCTATCTCAGCGATCTGCTGGTCCCGCGCGCGCGCCCGCTGCCCGCCGCGGCGCTCGCCGCCGTCGACGCCTTCGGGCTGCGCCCCGACCTGCTGCGGGTCGTCTCCGACCTGCCCTACGGCCGGCGCCGCCTGCTCGCGATCGCCCGCGCCGTCGCCGCCGGGCCGTCCGTCCTGCTGCTCGACGAGCCCTGCGCCGGGCTCGACGAGTCGGAGAGCGCCGAGGTCGCGGCCCTGCTGCGCCGCCTCGCCGACGACTGGGGCCTCGGCATCCTGCTCAACGAGCACGACATGGACGTGATCATGGACGTCTGCGACCGGGTCGTGGTGCTCGACGCCGGCGAGCTCATCGCCGAGGGCACCCCGGCCCAGGTGGCGGCCCACCCCCGGGTGCGGGCCGCCTACCTGGGCGAGCCGGAGCCCGCCGCCCTCGCCGTCACCTGACGCGAGAAGGCGCCTGACTCAGGGCCCCGCCTGACTCAGGGGCTCCGCCTGGCTCAGGACGCCGCGCGGCGCAGGATGGCCAGGCCGTCGTAGGTCTCGGTGCCGAGTGGGACGAACGACTTCGACGCGCTGTCCCAGCGGGCGCCGCGCAGCGTCGTGTTGAAGATCCGCTCGGCGCCTGGGATCGGGGTGGTCGCCGTCAGGTCCAGCGGCGGGACGATGCCACCGAGGTCCAGATGCTTCGTCCGGCCGAGCTGGGCGAGCAGGTTCTTCGCGGTCAGCTCGCCGGAGACCTGGCTGCCGACCTTCTCGGCGATCTGCACGGACAGCCAGGCGCCGGTGGTGGTGGTCGTCGTGCGCAGCGCCGGGGCGGCGTCGGGGTCACCGGCGGCCTGCTCGGCCTCCAGCTCCCGGACCATCCGGGCCACCTCGGGGAACTGCGCGGCCTGGCTCAGCTCCGGGAACGCGGTGGCGATGACCAGCTTGTCGGCGGCGGGGCCGAGCGTGGCCAGGTACTTCGGCGACAGCGTGCCGCCCGCGTGACAGGTGCGGATCTGCTGGCCGGCCTTGCCGATCACCGCGTAGGCGGCCTGGTCGAACACGACCAGCACGGCGCCGTCCGCGCCGGAGCGGGTCAGCTGGGAGATCGCCGGGGTGAAGTCGCTGGTGGTGATCGGGATGCGGATCTTCGGGTCGATCGGGTGGTTCACGGCCTTCCCGCCGCCCTCGGCCATGGTGATCAGCCGGTCGCTGGCGCTGAGGTCGTAGCCGACCAGCCCGATCCGGCCCGCCCCCGCCTTCGCCAGCAGCGACGGGCAGACCGCCGGGTAGAACGTCAGCGGGCTGATGACATAGCTGATCGGGGAGCTGAGCTCGGAGCCGTCCGCCGAGACGCCGGACGAGCCGATCGACGGGATGCCCGCGTTCTGCAGGATCGGCATGATCCCGCCGCTGCCGCTCACCTCTGCGACGACGGCCAGCACCTTGTCGTCCACGGCCTGCTGGGCGCACTTCTTCGCGGCCGCGGGATCGTTCTTCTCGTTGCAGTGCTCGAGTTCGACCGGATGCCCGCTGATCCCGCCGCGGGCGTTGACACCGCGCACCGCGGCGCGCGCCGCGGCCACCATCTCGGGGTAGTTGGTTCCCGGCGTACCCGTGGGTGCGATGATCATGAGCTTGACCGGAGTGCCCGCGGCGGCCGCGCCACCCGCCGAGCCGCCACCCGACGAGCCGCCGCACGCGGCGAGCGTCGCCGCGACCATGGCGGCGACACCCGCCCCGGCGAGCCCACGCAGCCCGAATCGTCGTCGCACCCTGCCGCCTCCTTGACCGTCCGTCCTTGCCGCGGCCACCGTAGACCCGCCCGGTTCGGCCCGGTACGTCAGGGTGAGTCGGCGCGGGGGTCGGCTCAGATCACCTGCGACCAGGCGTAGGTGAAGCCCATGATCTGATCGACGAGCGCCTCCAGCAGCGTCGCCGTCGCCGAGTCCGTCACCCGGCCGTGGGCGTCGACGACGCCGTCCCCCGCGCCGAACGCCACGCCCAGGGGTGTCGGCCAGCCGCGCAGGGCATGCACGGTCGAGCGCAGCGCGCTCAGCGTCGTGCCGGCCTCCTGCGCGCCCGTCGCGGACACGATCAGGCCGACTGCGCGCCCGTCGAGGTACGGCCTCGGTGCGCCGCGCAGATCCTCGAGGTAGTCCAGCGCGTTCTTCACCATCCCGGACATGGCGCCGTGATAGCCCGGGGTGGCGACCACGAGCGCGTCGCAGCGCTCCACGGCCGTGAGCAGCCGTAGCGTCGCGGGGGTCCGTTCGGGCCGTTCGGGGGCGTACATCGGCAGGTCCAGCTCGGCGGCGCCGAACAGGATGGTCTCGGCGCCCGCCTGGGCCATGCTGCCGAGCGTCGCCGCCAGCACCAGGTGGGTGGCGGAGTCCGCCCGGGTCGCCCCCCCGAGCCCGACGATCACCGGCCGGCGCCGGCGGGCCCGAACCGGCCCGATCCCGGCGGGAGACACGTCAACCGGCGGCCGGGCCGTACGGCTTGGCAGCGCGCCCCCGGACGGCAGGGCGTTACCGCCGCCACCGGATCGCAACGCGCCGTATGAATCCCCCACGACCCCTCCTCAGGACCCCTGTCCGCATTGTCCTGCCGCAGACTCTGTCCTATCCAACCGGTGCTGCCCAGATGCAGACGGGTCGTCGAACCGCTCACGCGCGCAGGGGTTCGCGTCGTCCGGCGGGGGGCGGTGGCCGCCGTGGTGATGCTGGGGCGCGCGGCGCAGGGATGCCGGCAGAACCCGGGCGCCGGGGCCGCGCGCGGCGATCCGATCCTGCGGGTTGGAGATCCGGCAGCGCCGCAGCGACAGGCAGCCGCAGCCGATGCAGGCCTCGAGCCCGTCACGCAGGGCTACCAGGGCGGCGATGTCCTCGTCGAGTCGGGCCCGCCAGCGCCGGGAGATGACCGCCCAGTCGGCCTTCGTCGGAGTGCGCGTGTCGGGCAGGGCGGACAGGGCGGCGGCGACCTCGTCCAGACTCAGACCGACGGCGGTGGCCGCCCGGATGAACGCGAGCCGGCGCAGCACATGCCGCTCGTAGCGGCGCTGGCCACCGCTGGTGCGGGTGGCGGAGAGCAGGCCCTGTCGCTCGTAGTAGCGCAGCGCCGACGGGGCGAAGCCGCTGCGCCGGGACAGCTCGCCGACGGTCATCAGATCGGTGGGGAGCATGCCCGGATCATATAGGTGAAGTTGACGTCAACATCAGGAAAGCCGGTCAGTCGGCCGCCGCGCGGAACGGTCCGGTGATCTCGAAGGTGATGCCGCTGCGGTCACGCCCGGTGACGCCACGACGGGACGAGAGATACAGCCGGGTGCCGTCCGGGCTGAACGCGGGACCGGTGATCTCGGAACCGCGGTGCCCGGGCAGGCGCAGGAACGGTGCGGCCTCGCCGGCCGACGTGATGAGCGTCAGCGCCGGCTCGCCACGCCCCGCCGCGACGAACAGATCCCCCGAACGGGCGGCGGTGAGCTGGCCGATCGACGTCGGCGGCGTCCCACCGAAGATGGCTGTCCCACCGGAGACGGCTGTCCCACCGGAGACGGTGCGTAGCGCCCACAGCCGCCCGTCGCCCCGGGTCGTGACGTAGCAGACGCCGTTGGCGTACCAGCAGCCCGCGGCCCGGTCGAAGGCGCGCGCGTCGCGGGCCTGGCGGCGGGTGGCGCGAGGGAAGCCGTCCGGGTCCGTCACCCGGGCCCAGCGCACGTGGTCGGGGCCCGCGCCCGGATCGCCGACCAGAACCTCGAGGCTGCCGCGGGACAGATCACCCCACCGGTCGGGACGGAACCGGTACAGGCAGCCGTCCGACCGGTCCTCGGTCAGGTAGAGCACGCGGTCGTCGGGATCGCAGGCCACGCCCTGATGGGCGAAGCGGCCCAGCGCCGGGCGGCCCACCGCCGCCCGGGAGCCGTCCGGGTACACCTCGTATACTCGGCCGGCGAAGAGGCCCTCACAGACCAGCCAGGTGCCCCACGGCGTGGCGCCGCCGGCGCGCGGCTGGGTGATGCCGTGCAGGACACGCTCCGCGGATGCCACGGAGCCGTCCGGTCGCAACCGCAGGGCCGAGGCGCCGCCGCCGAACGTCACTCCGGAGTTCGCGACATAGGTCCACCCGCCCCCCGCACCGGGCAGGCATCCGCCGCCGCACGGACCATCCGGCCAGACGTAGTCCGTCGAGGCGACCTGGACCCGGCAGTGAGCGAGGATCCGGCTGGTGAAACCCGCGGGCAGCGCCACGCCGAACCGGTCCGCCGCGCGCGGTGACCCGTATGGGCCAGGCCCTGGGTGGGTGAGCGCCCGGCTCGTGGCTGACGCACGAGCAGCCGCGGCCCTGGGCGCCGCGGAGGAGTCGGAGAAATCGGAGGAGTCGGAGGAGTCGGAGGAACGGTTGCAGGCGGCGGCGGTGCCGGACAGTGCGGCGGCGCCGAGGGCCGCCGCCGTCGAGCGCAGCACCATTCGTCGGTCCATGACGTCGCGTCCCTCCCGAGCTCGGTCCATCAGCCTAGGGTCACGCGGGCTGCGCGTCGGGTAACACGACGTCGGAGCGTGCCGTCGATCTCACCGCGCGCTGATCCCCGGGGTGGCCCGGTAGGGACGGGCGGTGGAGCGGTCATGGCAGGCTGTCGAAACGATGGACGACACCACGCATCGGCGGTTCAACCCCCTCACCGGCCGTTGGGTCCTGGTCTCACCGGGCCGCGTCCGCCGGCCCTGGCGCGGCGGACAGGAGGCGCCCACCCCACCCCCGGCCGTCCCCTTCGACCCGACCTGCGAGCTGTGCCCCGGCAACGAGCGCGCCGGCGGCACCTCCAACCCCGACTACCAGGGCACCTACGTCTTCACCAACGACTACCCGGCCCTGCGCCCCCCGTCGGACGACGAGGTCCCGCCCGAGCCCGACCCCGCGGGGACAGGCCTGCTGCGCCGCGCGGCGGCCCACGGCACCTGCCGGGTGATCTGCTTCGGGCCGGACCACGGCCGCGGGCTGGTGGACATGACCCACGTCGAGGTCCGCTCCGTCGTCGACACCTGGGCGGCGCAGGACGCCGAGCTCGGCGCGCGCTGGCGCTGGGTGCAGATCTTCGAGAACCGGGGCACTGCCATGGGCGCGTCGAACCCGCATCCCCACGGCCAGGTCTGGGCCTGCGACGCGCTGCCCGACGAGGCCGCCGTCGAGGACACCCACCAGCGGGAGCACTTCGCCCGCTCCGGCAGTTCCCTGCTGCTCGACTACCTGCGCACCGAACTCGTCGCCGGGGAACGGATCGTCCTCAACGAGGAGGACTGGGTGGTCGTCGTGCCGTTCTGGGCGATGTGGCCGTTCGAGACGCTGCTGTTGCCTCGGCGCCCGGTGAGCCGGCTCGCCGACCTCGACCCCGCCCAGCGCGACGGCCTGGCGCACGTCCTCGGCCGGCTGCTCGCCGGCTACGACGCCCTGTTCGCCCATCCGTTCCCGTTCTCGATGGGCTGGCACGGCGCCCCCGGACCGCACCCCGCGCCCACGCCGCCCACGCCGCCCATGCCGTCCGACCGGCGCCCGGAGACGGTCTGGCAGCTGCATGCCCACTTCTACCCGCCGCTGCTGCGCTCGCCCACGATCCGCAAGCACGTCGTCGGCTACGAGATGTTCGCCGAGGTGCAGCGCGACCTCACCCCGGAGGATGCCGCCATCCGGCTGCGTACGGTCATGTCGGCGTCCTGGGACAGTGTGGTGACCCTGCCGCCCACGGCCGCCACGGCCCTGCCGGGCAGCCCGCTGCATCTGCGCCCCTCGTGACGCCCGTGCTCCACCTGACGGCGGCCGACCGCGCGGTGCGGGCGTTCGTCGCCGCCTACGGCCATCGGCCCACCCACCTGGTCCGCTCGCCGGGACGGGTCAACCTCATCGGCGAGCACACCGACTACAACGACGGCCTGTGCCTGCCGATGGCGATCGACCGGGAGCTGTGCATCGCGCTGCGCGGCGACGACGACCAGACCGCCGGCGACCCGTGCGTGCGGCTGGAGTCGGAGCGGGAACCCCTCCCGGCCGTGGTGCCGCTGCCGCCGCCGGCGCCCGACACGCCCCCCGGTGGCCGGGCCGCCGGCTGGGCCCGCTACGTCGAGGGCGTGGCGGTCGCGGTCGAGACCGTGGGGAGGCAGGTGGGCTGGCACGGCGCGCTCGCCAGCGACATCCCGCCCGGGGCGGGGCTGTCATCGTCGGCGGCTCTGGAGCTCGCCGTCGCCGTCGCCGCCACGAGCCTCGCCGGGGCCGTGCCACCGCTGGTGACGCTCGCGACGCTCGCGCAGCGGGCGGAGAACGCGTGGGTGGGCGCGGCGACCGGCCTGCTCGACCAGCTCGCCTGCGCCGGTGGCGTCGCCGGGCACGCGCTGCGCGTCGACTGCCGGACCCGCGAGGTCACCCCGGTGCCGCTGCCGGCCGGGATCGCCGTCGTCGTCCTCGACACCGGCACCCGCCGGCAGGTCGTGACCAGCGCGTACGCGCAGCGCCGCGCCGAGTGCGAGCGGGCGGCGCGGGCGTTCGGCGTCCCGGCCCTGCGCGAGCTCACGCGCCTGCCGGATCGCGCCGCGGGCGTCGTGGACCCGGTGGCGCTGCGGCGCGCGGCGTTCGTCATCGCCGAGAACGCCCGGGTCGACGCGGTGGCCGAGGCCTTCGCCCGCGGGGACGCCGCCGAGGCGGGACGGCTGCTGCTGGCGGGTCACCGGGGGCTCCGCGACGAGTTCGAGGTGTCCGGGCCGGAGCTGGACGCGGCGGTGGCGGCAGCCGCGGCGGCACCCGGCTGCTTCGGTGCCCGGATGACGGGCGGCGGGTTCGCCGGGTGCGCCGTGGCGCTCGTCGAGCGGGATCGGCTCGCCGCATTCACGGAAGCGTTCACACCCGCCTATTCCGCCCGCACCGGTCGTAGCCCCGTGCTACATGTGTGTTCGGCGGTCGCCGGCACGTCCATCACCGTTCTCGGCTAGCCGCTGCCTCGCCTGCCCGATCGACGCTTTTCCGCCCGGCGGTGTGCTGTTCTGGCCCGGTATCGGGGAGCTTGATGGCAAGCGGGCTACCATGTCCGCTCTGACCGGGCCGAGATGAGGAGTTGAGAGGCCGGTGTCCGTGCTGGGCTGGGTGCGCGACGGGTTGTCGGGGCGCGGTCGCCGCCGGCATGCGGTGGCGGTCGCCGTCGTGGTTCTGGTCGGGCTGGTCGGGATCGTGGCGGCGGCCCTGCCGTCGTCCTCGTCCGCGACCACCGCGGCGAGCGTCGCCGCGGCTCTCGCCCCGACGGCTCTCGCCCCGACGGCTCTCGCCCCCACGGCTCTCCTCCCCACGGCTCGCGCCGCGGCGCCGGCGGCCGCCGGGAACCCCGCGCCCGACCTGCCCCGAGTGGGTGACGTGCCCCAGGCCGAGACCGACCCAGCGCTCCCCTCGACGGCCGCCACCCAGACGCCCGCCGCCACCCGGATGCCCGCCGTTCCCGGCAGCCCGGCCACGGCCGGGCCTGCGGGCGGGCAGGGCGGCGGTGTCGATCCGACGCGTCGGCTGACATCAGGGCGCACCTACGAACTGCATTCCGATCTCTGGCTGACGCCCGAGTTCCGCGGCGCCCCCCGGCCGCTGGTGATCATGCTGCATGGTCTGGTGAACACGGCGGACAGCCTGCGTGAGGCGTCTGCCGCCGACCCGTTCGCCGACACGCACGGCTTCGCGGTGGCGTACGGCGTCGCCGTGCGCGGCGCGTGGAACGCGGGCGGCTGCTGCGGCGACGCGACCGCGGGCGACGTCGACTACATCCGTCAGATCGTCGACGACGCCGCCCGCCACGTCCCCGTGGACCGCTCCCGCGTCTACGTCTGGGGTTTCTCCAACGGCGGCATGCTTGCCGCCAGGATCGCCTGCGAGGCACCGGATCTGGTCGCCGCCGTCGGTATGGTCGGCGGCCAGGTGATGGCGTCCTGCCCGACCGTGCCCGTCCGCATGCTGCACATCCACGGCACCGCGGACACGACGGTGCCCTGGCGCGGTGGCTGGTCGGACTATCTGCACATGAACCTGCCTGACGGCGAGACCGAGGCCAGCCGTTTCGCTCCCGGTTCCGAGATCCGCCACCAGCTCTGGGACGGCGGCCACACCTGGCCCTGGTGGGCTGTCGGCGCCCTGTGGGATTTCTCGTCGCCTGCCTCGCTGGCCGCCGTCGGCCGCGGCGGAATCGTCTCGGTGCTGTCCGCGCCGCTTCCCTAGGACGCCCCAGCCTCCTGACCTCCTTCGTCCATGCCGTGGATGAATGCGTCGAGGTCGATGGTGGTGAGGGTGGGTGGTGTGGTCGAAAGACCCCGGTCTGGCCTGGATGATCACCGCAAGGGCGAGAAACCGTGTTACCGCGGGAACACGCGGCCCCGGCCGCCTACCCGGCCTGGACCGACAGCGATGGGCGCGGTGACGAGCGCGAGGGTCGAGGGGCTGTGTGCCCGCGAGGACGCACGACCCGGCCGACTGCCGAACCAGCCCGGCGACCTGGCCCGGCGAGCCGCGGGCCAGGTCGGCGGTCAGCCCAGCAGCGTGTCGATCGCGCGGTAGACCCGCTCCTCGGAGATGGGGTAGGGCGTGCGCAGGTTCTGCGCGAACAGGCTGACGCGCAGCTCCTCCAGCATCCACCGCACCCGGCGGATCTCCTCGCCCGGAGCGCGACCCGCGGGCACGGTCGCCAGCAGCTCCCGGTAGGCCTCCGCGGCGCGGGCGACGGTGGCCGTGTTGACGCGGTCGCGGTTCGGGTCGCGGGGGAGCCGCTCCAGCCGGCGCTGCAGCGCGGTCAGGTAGCGGGTCAGGTCGGCGAGCCGGTCGGTGCCGGTGTCGGTGACGAAGCCGCGGTAGATCAGCCCGTCGAGCTGCCGGCGGGCGTCGGCGACCGAGTCCGCCAGCACCGGCGCGCGCACGGCCCGCAGGGCCAGGTCGACGGTGTGCGCGAGCCCGAGGACGTCCTGCACCTCGCGGACGACGGCGAACGACGCCTCGGGCAGCCCGGCGCGCACCGCTGCGAGCAGCGTGGCGAAGGCTGCCTCATCCCAGGCGGGGCCCCCGCCGGCGGCGATCAGCCGGTCGGCGGCGGCGCGGACGCAGTCGTCGAGCAGGTCGGCGGCGTCGCGGTGCGGGTTGTTGCTGAGCGCGAGTTTCGCCGCGTTGGACAGCCGCCCGTTGAGGCCGCGGATCGGTGAGGGGACGCCGAGCAGCACCAGCCGCCGGGTGCCGGCCCACATGGCGGTGCGCTGCTCCGCCTCGGTGTCGGTGGCGCGCACGGCGACGGTGTCGCCCTCGTCGACGAGCGCGGGGAAGGCGCGTACCACGTGGGCGCCGCGGCGCAGCTCGACGACCTTCGGCAGGGTGCCGATGCCGTCCCAGGCACGCAGGCCGGTCCGCTCGACACCATCCGCCGCGGCGGCGACGGCCTCCCGGGTGCGCGGCCGCAGCCGCTGCTTGATGGCGTCGAGGTCCTTGCCCTCGGCGAGCATCTCGCCGCGGCCGCCCTCGACCCGGAAGGTGATCCGCAGATGGTCGGGGACGGCGGTCAGCGACCAGGAGTCGCGGGGGATCTCCGGGCCGCCCATCCGCCTCAGCTCGTGCTCTACCGCGAGGAGCAACGGCGTGCCGGCGTCCGGTGAAATGCGGGAGAGCACCGTGCGGGCGTAGTTCGGCGCGGGGACGAAGCTGCGTCGCACCGCCTTCGGCAGCGCCCGGATCAGCGCCGTCACCAGCTCCTCGCGCAGCCCCGGCACCTGCCATTCGAACCCGGCCGGATCGACCTGGTTGAGCACGGCCAGCGGGATGTGCGCGGTGACACCGTCGGCGGCCGCTCCGGGCTCGAACTGGTAGGTCAGCGGCAGCGTCAGCGCGGGGCCGAGGCGCCAGGTGTCCGGGTAGTCGGTCTCGGTGACCCCGCCCGCGCCGGCGGCGACGAGCAGCGCGGGGGTGAAGTCGAGCAGGTCGGGGGTGTCCCGGCGGGCCCGGCGCCACCAGGCGTCGAAGTGGCGGGCGGAGACGACGTCGGCGGGGACACGGTCGGCGTAGAAGGCGAACAGCGTCTCGTCGTCGACGACGATGTCGCGGCGGCGCGCCCGGTGCTCCAGCTCCTGCGCGTCGGCGAGCAGCTGCTGGTTGCGGCGGAAGAACTCGTGCCGGGTCTGCCAGTCTCCCTCGACGAGGGCGTGGCGCAGGAACAGCTCGCGGCACAGCGCCGGCTCGATCCGGCTGTACTGGACGGGACGGCCCACCACGATCGGCACCCCGTACAGCGTCACGCGCTCGTCGGCGAGCACCGCTCCCTGCCGCCGTGACCAGCGCGGTTCGCTGTAGGTGCGGTGCACCAGATGGCCGGCCAGCGGTTCGATCCAGTCCGGGTCGAGGCGTGCCGCGGTGCGGCCCCACAGCCGGGACGTCTCGACGAGCTCCGCGGCCATCACCCAGGCCGGCGGTCCGGACGGGCGCTGCTTCGGCGCGTCCGATCCGTCGCGGACGGTCTGGTCGGTGGTGGCGGTGCGGGCTGCGCGGCGGGCCAGCGCCGAGCCCGGCCACAGGGCGAACCGGCCGCCGCGGGCGCCGGCGTACTCGCGTCGCTCGGAGTCGTACCGGCCGATGTGCGAGAGCAGGCCGGTGAGCAGCGCCCGGTGCACCGCCCGCGGGTCGGCCGGGGCGGCGTCGGCGTCACCGACGGCGAGCTTCAGCTCCCGGGCGACGGCGCGCAGCTGGCCGTGGACGTCCTGCCATTCGCGGATGCGCAGGTAATTGAGGAACTCCGTGCGGCACAGCCGGCGGAACTGGTTCGCCGAGTGCTCCTCGCGGGCGTCGCGCAGGTACGTCCACAGGTTCAGGTAGGCCAGGAAGTCCGACGTCGGGTCGGCGAAGCGGGCGTGGCGCTCGTCGGCGGCCTGCTGGTGTTCCACCGGGCGTTCCCGCGGGTCCTGGATGGCCAGCGCCGCGGCGATGACCAGCACCTCGCGCAGGCAGCCCTGCTCGTCGCCGGCGAGCACCATCCGGGCCAGCCGCGGGTCGACCGGGATCCGCGCCAGGCGCCGCCCGAGCGCGGTGATGCGCCGCCGGGCGCCGTCCGCCGCCCGCGTGTCCGTGCCGGTTCCGGTGCCAGTGCCGGTGTCGGTGCCAGTGCCGGTGTCGGTGTCGAACGCGCCGAGTTCGGTGAGCAGCAGCTCGCCGTCGTTGATCTGGCGGGGGTCGGGCGGGTCGAGGAAGCCGAACGTCGCCATCTCGCCGAGCCCCAGGTCGGCCATCCGCAGGATGACCGAGGCGAGGTTGGTCCGCAGGATCTCCGGGTCGGTGAACTCGGGTCGCCCGGTGAAGTCCTCCTCGCTGTACAGCCGGACGCAGATGCCGTCGGCGGTGCGGCCGCAGCGGCCCTTGCGCTGGTTCGCCGACGCCTGCGACACCGGCTCGATCGGCAGCCGCTGCACCTTCGTCCGATGGCTGTACCGGGAGATGCGGGCGGTGCCCGGGTCGATGACGTAGTGGATGCCGGGCACGGTCAGCGACGTCTCGGCGACGTTGGTGGCGAGCACCACCCGCCGTCCGGTGTGCGGCTGGAAGACCCGGTGCTGCTCGCCGGCGGACAGCCGGGCGTAGAGCGGGACGATCTCGGTGAGCGGCCGCTGCTCGCGGGTCAGTGCCTCGGCGGTGTCGCGGATCTCCCGCTCGCCGCTGAGGAACACCAGGATGTCGCCGGGGCCCTCGGCGCACAGCTCGTCGACGGCCTCGCTGATCGCCTGCGTCTGGTCGCGCTCGACCTCGCTCTCGCCGTCGGCCGCCGCCAGCAGCAGCGGGCGGTAGCGGACCTCGACCGGGTAGGTGCGCCCGGACACCTCGATGACCGGGGCGTCGCCGAAGTGGGCGGAGAAGCGGGCCGTCTCGATCGTCGCCGAGGTGATGACGACCTTCAGGTCGGGGCGGCGCGGCAGCAGTGAGCGCAGGTAGCCGAGGATGAAGTCGATGTTGAGGCTGCGCTCGTGCGCCTCGTCGATAATGAGCGTGTCGTAGCGGCGCAGCGACCGGTCCGAGGAGATCTCGGCGAGCAGGATGCCGTCGGTCATGAGCTTGATCAGGGTGTCGTCGTGCACCTGGTCGGTGAAGCGGGTCTGGTAGCCGACGACGCCGCCGCCGGTCTGCGGCGCCGGGGTGGAGAGCTCCTCGGCGATGCGGTCGGCGACCGTGCGCGCGGCGATGCGCCGTGGCTGGGTGTGGCCGATCATCCCGCGCACGCCGCGGCCGAGCTCCAGGCAGATCTTCGGCAGCTGGGTGGTCTTGCCCGAGCCGGTCTCGCCGGCGACGATCACGACCTGGTGGTCGCGGATCGCGGCCAGGATCTCGTCCCTGCGCTGCGTGACGGGCAGGATCTCGGGGTAGGTGATCGCCGGCACACGGGCGCGCCGGCGTTCGACCCGGGCGGCCGCGCGCTCGACGTCCGCCGCGATCGACTGCAGGGCATGGGCGCGCGCCGCCGGTTCCCGGGTGCGCCGGTGGTCGGCGAGACGCCGGCCCAGCCGGTGGGCGTCGCGAGGGGCCAGCTCCGCGAGCCGGTCCCGCAGCTCGTCAACCCGCTCCAGGCGGTCGGGCTCCAGGCGGTCGGGGACGACGGGGGACGCGGGCGGCGGAGGATTCACGGGGTTTCCTTCCACACGCGGTCCAGCCTAGGGCACGCCCGCGCGGTCGAGGCCGCGCGCGAAGACGGGCGATACCGGCCATCGGAGCGCCGCGGCCTGTACCGTGCGACCTGTTCGCCGGGGAGGACGGAGCCACAGTGGTGACGGACCTGGACGATGCCTCGCCGGGAGAGCGGTGCGCGGGGCGGTTCGGCGGGATCGGGCCGGGGGCCGTCGACGGCGCGGGCGTGACGGACACCGCCTTCGGAGCCGCGGCGCTGGAGCTCGGGCGGGCGTCGATCGAGCCCGGCCGGGCCTACCAGGCGCTGGAGCGGGTCATGGCCGGGGTGCTGGTCGCGATGCGCGGGGTCGCCTGCGGGCTGAGCGTGTTCTATCTGTTCGTCTGGGACTGGTACGACACCCATCCGGCGGCCGCCGCGATGGTCGTCGCGGCCGTCACCTGGGACATCGTCTTCTGCGTAATCAGCCTGCGGCGCGGGGTCGGCCGCCCGCTCGCCGCGGTGAGCGTCGCCCTGGCGCTGGCCCTCGCCCTGACGGCGCGGGACTGGCTGCCGCCCGAGTCGGTGGGGGACACCGGGAACTTCGTGTTCCTCGCCGCGATCAACGGTGCCGCGGCGGCCGTCTGGGCCTTCCCGCCGGCTGTCGCGGCGGGCCTGGTGCTGCTGCTCGGCGGCGGTGCCCTCACGGGCGGCTGGGGGCACTTCCCTCAGGCCATCGCCGACACGGTGGTCCTGGTGATCACGCCAGGCCTGTTCGGCCTGTCGGTCGGCCGGCTGCGCGAGATCGCCCACACGGCGGACCGGCGCTGGGCCAACGTAGTGGCCCGCCACCGCGGGGAGGCGGTCGTCCTCGCCGTCGCCCGCGACCGCCGGGAGCGGGAACGGATCATCCACGACACGGTGCTCAACACACTGACCGGCATCGCCTGGGGCGGTGGACGGGACGTGGAGCTCGCCCGGCGCCGATGCGGGCAGAGCCTCGTCGCGGTGGAGGGGCTGCTCGATCCGGACGGTCTCGGCGGCCCATCGATCAACGAGCGGCTCGCTGAGGTCGTCGGGGAGGCCGCCGGGCGCGGGTTGATCATCACCCTCGACACCGGCGGCGGCGGGACCGGCGGCGGGACTGGCGGTGGCGGGACGGGCGGCGGCGGGATCGTCGAGCCGCCGGCCGTCGTCGTCGCGGCGTTCGCGGGAGCCGTGCGGGAGGCGCTGGCGAACGTCGAGCGGCACGCGGGCACCCGGCGGGCCCGGGTGCGGGTGGACGGTGGCCCGGATGTGCTGATCGTGCGGGTGTCCGACAGCGGGCGTGGGTTTGATCCGCGCCTGGTCGACCCGGCGCGCCTCGGGCTGCGCCGGTCCATCGCCGGCCGGCTCGAGGACGTCGCCGGGACCGTCACGATCACGTCGGCGCCGGGCGCCGGCACGACCGTCGACCTGCGCTGGCAACGTCCGGTACGGCCGGCGGACGCGGCCTGTCCCGGGGTCGGTGAGGGCCCGCCGCGTGCGCTGCGCCGGCGCGTCACCGCCCTGCTCATCGGCGCCGGCACCGACGTCCCAGGCGGGGCGCGGGGTGGGTTCGTGCCGGACCGGCGCGGGGTCACGGCGATCGCGGCCGACCTGGTGGCCGACTACGCGGCCGGGGTGCGGCGCGCGGTCGGGCACGTCGCCGGCCTCTGGTTGTTGATCATGCTTGCGCCCCTGGTCGCGACGCTCGGCTGGGTGCGGGTGCCGCTGTTGGCCGGCGCGCTGTGGACGGCACTGGCGGCCCTGATCGTGGTCACCGCCGTGCGGATCCGCACCCGGCCGCTGTCCGGTGCCGAGGCGGGTGGGCTGCTCGTGGCGAGCCTGGCGATCGCGGTGGTCGCCAGTGAGAACTCCCGCGGAGCGGACATCGTCCGCATCGCCGACTGGCCGCTGCTGGTCGTGCCGCTGCTGCTCGCGTTCATCACCGCCTCCCGGCCGACGCGGGAGTGGGTCGGCGCACTCGCCGCCACGATCGTGCTGTTCGTCGGCCTGGTCCTCGCCCGGGATCCGGGCAGTCCGCTGGTGCTCGCCCGACTCGGCTCCACCCTCTACGGCACCTGCGCCGTGCAGATCATCACGGCGATGCTCGGGCCGCTGTTGCGCGGCACGGCCGTCGCGACCGCGCGCACCCTCGCCGCCGAGGCGGAGATCGCCGCGCACGCCGACTCGGCGTCGATGATCCGCCGGGAGCGGCTCGCCTGGCTGGGCGCCGTCCAGCGCGACGCGCTTCCGCTGCTCGCGGGGGTCGTCGACGGCCGGCTTGATCCGCGGACGCCGGCGGTGCGCAGCGGGTGTGCGGTGCGGGCCGCGGCGATCCGGCGGATGCTGACCGGCGGCGGTCCGTCGTCGGCGCTCGCCGACCTCGACCCGGTGCTCGCGGATGCCGAGGGGGCGGGGATCGGCCTGGTCGTCCAGCGGGACGGTGACCTGCGGACGGCGCCGGCGGCGGTGCGCGTGGCGCTGGCCGACCGGGTCGGCGAGGTGCTCGCCGCGGCCCAGGGCGGGCGGGCGTTCGTCACGGTGCTGTGGGCGGCGTCGGGCGGCAGCGTCGTCGTGGGGATGCCCTGGCCCGACCGGGCCCCGCCGACGGTGTCCGCCCCGGCCACGGATCCTCTGGCGGAGCTCCAGGTCCACGTCGAGGTGGCCGACCGGTGGCTCAGCCTCGAGCTGACCTGGGCCTCGAGCTGACCTGGGCCTCGAGCTGACCTGGGCCTCGAGCTGACCTGGCCGGTGGCGAGCCGGCCGGGTGCTACAGCTCGTTGACGATGCGCCGGAGCAGGTCGGGCGTCTCGCCGGGGGTCGTGCTGTCGACGCTGAGGCGGTTGTAGACCTCCATGTAGCGGTCCACCTCCTCGCGCTTGTCCAGGTAGGACGAGCTGGTCAACTGCTCCAGGTAGACGACGTCGGGCAGGTCCATCTCCGGGAACCGCAGGATGGTGAACGCGCCGCCCTCGGCCGCGTGGCCGCCGAAGGCGAACGGCATCACCTGCAGGGTGAGGTTCGGCAGGTCGGAGATCGTGATCAGATGCTCGATCTGGGCCCGCATCACCTTCGGACCGCCGATGGGCCGGCGCAGCGCCGCCTCATCGACGACTACCCACAGTCGCGGAGGGTTGTGGCGATAAAGAAGTTTTTGCCGATTGACGCGAACGCTGACCCGCCGCTCGACCGTGTCCACCGGCAGGCCGCCGCCACCCTGCGCGATGATGGCGCGGGCGTAGTCCTCGGTCTGGAGCAGCCCGGGAATGAACTGCACCTCGTATGTTCGGATCAGTTGCGCCGACTCCTCCAGCCCGACGTAGGGCTGGAACCAGGACGGCAGGACATCATTGAAGTTCTGCCACCAGCCGGCCGTGTTCGCCTCCCGGACGAGCGACAGCAATGGCGCCCGCTCAGCTTCGTCCGTGACCTGATAGAAGGTTAGGAGGTCGGCGACGTCCCGTTCTTTGAAGCTGACTCGCCCCAGCTCCATCCGGCTGATCTTCGACTCGGACGCACGGATGTGGTATCCCGCGGTCTCTCGGCTGATGCCCTTCTCCTCGCGAAGTCGACGGAGCTGGGAGCCGAGCAGGATCCGACGAACCGTCGGCCCACTTCCCGGCTGAGCTGTCGTCACGGTCGGCCCCCTCGCCATCGGTCAACGCAAGAGTATGACATCTGATCTTCTGGATCCCGTTACGTCTCTGGTTCTCATGTCTGATCGGCTGTCGCTTGTTTAGCGTAGTGAGGGTTATTTGTATACTCGCTCACCGAGAGTGGGTGGCAGGGGAGTCTCGCCGCCGGAGTCGGATAGCCGCCCGCGGCCCGCGGGCCCGCTCGGTCGTCACACTCGGTGGTTCCGATCGTTCGGAGTGTTTGCGGCGGCCGGCCCGGCGAACCCGCCGCGCGTCATCTCGCCGTTCCGTTCCGTTGTCCGTCGCCCTCACCTCTTCTCCGGTTGTTTCGCCGTCCGAGCGGATCCGCGGCTCCGATTCCACCTGACGCCGCCGGGCGGGAGGAGTGCACGGCGGCCCACTCGGGTAGGTCCGCGCCGGTCGCGCCGGCGGCGAGGCTCGCGGGTGGCAACCGGTATGGGCCCCGGCGGCATCGGTCCGCCGGCCGTCTGGCCGGGTCGCCGGGCCGCGCCGGCGTGGGCGCCGAGGGTCCGTGTCGTGCGATGTCCTCCTGTGCGGTGTGGCGATGGGCCCTTGTTGCGTTATGTCCGTGGCAGCCGGGCGGCGTGATGCCCGACGTGTCGGACTCTGAACTTTTACACCAGTGGGGTACCTCTGGCGGGAGTCCCCGTGGGGCTCGCGAAGCTCGCGGGGAGAGGTCCCCGGTCGGCCCGGGCGGCATTCCCGCTCGTTAGGGGCCCTGTCCGTCGGCTTTGTCCGTTCTTGTCGCGGCCTGGAGGCTGCCGGCCGATGCGCGATTTCCCACTTTATGGATTTTCGTCGCTTATTCGGTGTCCCCTTCGGGCTATCGCGCGTCGTGCGCGGGCTTCCTCCTGTCGCGTGCCGGGTGCCGCCGGCGGGCCTGGACCCCCGGTCTGGACCCCCGGTCTGGACCCCCGGTCTGGACCCCCGGTCTGGACGCCCGGCCTGGACTCCCGGCCGGACCGCCGCCGTGGCGATAGGTCTGGCTGCCAACGACGATCGCACGTGAGGTTGTCTCACGCACATGCGCCCCGCTTGATGCACGTGCACCTGACCGTGCTGTATCGTGAGCCGAAGTTCGTGCAGGCGCACACGCGGACACGCCGGGCGGGGCTGGCGGGGCGGTCCCCTCGGCATGATCCACGGGGGTCCATCGCGGCGCGGCGGTGCGGCAGGCGGACTGCGTGAGGTGAGGGGTCGTCCCGGTGCGGCCTCCTCGGGCTTCGGGAGAGCGCATGAGCATGATTTACAGCGGCATGTCGGCGGCGGCGCTGGAGCGCGTCACCTGGCAGAAGAGCCGCCGGAGCAACTCACAGGGCAACTGTGTCGAGATGGCGAGGCTGCCCGGCGACGAGGTGGCCGTGCGCAACTCCCGCCACCCCAACGGCCCCGCGCTCGTCTACACCCGGGCGGAGATCGAGGCGCTGATACTCGGCGCCAAGGACGGCGACTTCGACAACCTCCTGCAGTAGCCGACTCCCGTCATGGTCCTGCTGACTCCGGTCGTCCCGTCGAGACAGGCGCGTGCCATGGCGGTCACGGATCCGACGTCGCACATCGACGTCGGCCTGGCCGCCGGCCTGCCCGATCGGATGGACACGCGGCGCAACGAGGCCCGCACCGTCCCTTCCCGAACCAGCCCGCCCTCGCGGTCGACGGTCGCGTTCGCGTGCCTGCCGGCTTCCCGGACCGGAGACAGCATGCCCACGCCGCCCACGGAACGGATCTTCAGTTCTGGGGATCTCCCCCTGCTTTCCCTGCCGGGCGCCGACGGGCTGATCACCTGTCAGTGGACGCACGAGACCGTCGGGCTGTCGGCGCCGCTGGAGGAGGGCGGCGACGCGATCGCCGAGCGCCGCCGGGCCCAGGTCGGCTTCGTCCTGGTGGAACCCGCGTGGCTCGTCCGGGCGGCGGCGGAGCGGGTGCGGGCGCCGGGGATCGACGCCATCGTCCTGCACGCCCACGCGAGCCCGCCCGGGCGCAGCGCGCTGGCGCTGGCCTTCGCCTCACACCTGCGCAACGTGCTGCGCCGGCCGGCCGGCGGCGTGGACCCCGCGCTGGGCAGCAACGTGGTCACCTCCGGGCTGCGCCCGGACCTGCGGGGATTCGGTGACCTGGTCCGCGTCCCCCACCTGGTGACGATCACCGACGGCACCGGCGCCGTCGCCGACACGATCGTCTGGGAGATCATGACGGGCGACCAGTTCGACGCCTGGCTGGACGGCGCCCCCCGGCCGGACCAGCGGGCCATCGAGGCACATCTGCCGGGTCTGCTGCGGCTGCGCGGCCTGCAGCGGCTGGGCCGGCTGGACCATCGGCGAGCCGGTGCCCTCGTCGACATGCTCGGTGACGGCCCGCTGACGACCCGCCTGATCCATC
Organism: Frankia sp. RB5; assembly: GCF_059816245.1. Taxonomy (NCBI): domain Bacteria; kingdom Bacillati; phylum Actinomycetota; class Actinomycetes; order Frankiales; family Frankiaceae; genus Frankia; species Frankia sp. RB5. The sequence continues at coordinate 4,501 of NZ_JCBATA010000036.1, read as the reverse complement.
GCTTTCCCCGCGTGGTCCTCCCGTTGGCCGCCGCGGCCTGAACCGGCCGGCGGACCCTCGGACCCACCACGGCCGGCCCGCAACGGCGCGGGCCGGCCGTGGTGCCCTGCCCTGCCGGACCCCGCGGGGAGCAGTGGGGGCTCCACGGGCCCGGCGGGGCTTCGTGTGTCCTTCTGTGTGCCGTGGCCCATCTGGGGAACCGCGATGCGCGACGGTTGTTCTGCGGCGCGCCTTCCACCACCAGACCGGCGTTCTGGGCCTATGGTCAGGCGCACCGGAACGCCGCTTTATGGGGAGAGTCGCGGATGACCGTATCGCTCGAGGATGCCCGCCGGATCATCGCGGCCGGCGAAAGATATGCGATTCACCTCGGTCAACCGGTTAACCTCGCCGTCGTCGACCATGCCGGCATTCTGGTGGCCCACGTCCGCATGGACAACGCCCGCCTGGGCACGGTCGACATCTCCGTCGACCGGGCCTGCGCCGCGCGGGCGTCGGCGCTGCCGTCGCGCCTGGTCAACCACACCGGGGGTGAGCTGGGCGGGGGCGAGCCGGGTGACGACGGATGGTTCCGGCCCTCGTCCGCCGCCGGTTCGGGGCTGACCGGGGCGGTCCCGCTGTGGCGCAACGGCCTGATCGTCGGTGCGGTGGGTGTCAGCGGCGGCCCCACGCCACACGACGAGGCGATCGCCCGAGCGGCGGCCGCGGCCTACTGACGCCCAAAACCCATCCGGTCCATCGCCGCCGAATCTCACACAATCAACGGATCGGCACCAAAAGGCCTGATCGGCCGTCTAGCTTGGTGGCGTGGGGAGCGTCACGGTCGGGCCGGCCGGATCGCGCCGAGCCCGCCGGCGAGTGCACACCCGGCGGGCGCTTCTCGCCGGCTTCGCCTGTCTGACGTTGGCATTCGCAGCTGTCGCATGCCACGTGACCAGCGACAACGCGGCCGCGGCGCCCAGCTGCGACGAGCCTGGTATCTCCCCGGGCGCCGTGCGCCTCGGACTCGTCTATCCCGACACCGGCAACTCGGCGTCGTTGTTCCAGTCCTTCCGTGCCGGGGTCGACGCGCGGCTCGGGATCGCCAACGCCGCGGGTGGGATCGACGGCCGGCGGGCCGACTACATCTGGCGGGATGACGCCTCGAACCCGCGGGGCAACGCGGCCGCCGCCCGCGACCTGGTCGCCAACCAGCACGTCTTCGGTCTCATCGAGTCGACCTCCGTGGCCACCGGCTCCGCGGCCTACCTGCATGGCCTGGGCGTTCCGGTGACAGGCACCTCCCTGGAGGCCGCCTGGACGCAGAACGACAACATGTTCAGCTACTCGAACATGATCTCGGATGGCCCGTCGGTGACCACCTGGGGGGCGTTCGTCGCCGAGCACGGCGGCCGCCGGGCGGTCATCGCCCAGTCGGGCTTCTCCGCGACCTCGGTCACCCTGGCCGACAAGCTGACGCTGAGCCTGCAGGCGGCCGGCGTGCGGGTGGTGGGCCGGGTCGACGCGACCGGGCCGATCGACGTGGCGGGCATCGGGGAGAGGGTGCGCGACAGCGGCGCGGACGTCCTCGTCGGCGCGGTGACCGGAGCCGCCTTCGGCCAGGTCGTCGTCGGCGCCCGCGCGGCCCGCGCGAACCTGCGCGTCATTCTCTCACCGGTCAGCTACGACCAGCGGCTGCTGCAGGTGTTCGGCCCGGTGCTCGCCGGCGTCTACACCTTCGTCGACTACCAGCCGTTCGAGGTCGACACCCCGGCGCACCGTCGTTTCCTCGCGGCCATGCGGCTGTACGCGCCGCAGGTGTCGCCGCCGGCGCAACAGGCCGCGCTCGCCGGCTGGATCTCCACCGACATGTTCCTGCGCGGACTCGCCGCCGCCGGTCCGTGCCCGAGCCGAGCGGCGTTCATCCATGGCCTGCGCGCCACCAAGGGGTATGACGCCGACGGGCTGCTGCCCGCCCCGATCGACTTCTCGTCGCATTTCGGGCAGGTGAACCGCTGCTATACCTTTCTCCAGGTCGACGCGGACGCGCGGCATTTCGACCTGATCCGCCCGGCGCCCCGGTGCGGCACCGAGCTCGGCCAGTGACCCGCCCACCGTGGGTGGTGGTGTGAGCGGCTCGGGCTCGCCGAGCTCCCCGTCTGGCGGACGGTCGGACTAGCATCTCGAGCGCGACGGAAAAACTGCGTACTTCGGTGGTCCGGTCCACGATCGTCCGTCCGGCGGTCGGCCTGGCCGGCCCGCCGCCCGAGCGTCCGGATGACCGCACCAGGAGATGCCAGTGAGTTCAACGCCCGTCAACGTCACCGTCACCGGCGCCGCCGGTCAGATCGGCTACGCGCTGCTGTTCCGCATCGCGTCGGGTCAGTTGCTGGGCGCGGACACGCCGGTCAGGCTGCGCCTGCTGGAGATCCCGCAGGCGGTCCGGGCCGCCGAGGGCACGGCCATGGAGCTCGAGGACAGCGCCTTCCCGGCCCTCGCCGGAGTGGACGTGTTCGACGACGCCAAGCGGGCGTTCGAGGGCACCAACGTCGCCCTGCTCGTCGGCGCCCGCCCCCGCACCAAGGGCATGGAGCGCGGCGACCTGCTCTCGGCCAACGGCGGCATCTTCAGGCCGCAGGGCGAGGCGATCAACAGCGGCGCCGCGGACGACATCAGGGTTCTCGTCGTCGGCAACCCGGCGAACACCAACGCGCTGATCGCCCAGACCCACGCGCCGGACGTGCCGGCCGAGCGGTTCACCGCGATGACCCGTCTCGACCACAACCGGGCGATCGCGCAGCTGGCCAAGAAGCTCGGCGTCCCGAGCAGCGAGATCAAGAAGATCACCATCTGGGGCAACCACTCGGCCACCCAGTACCCGGACATCTTCCACGCCCAGGTCGGCGGCCGCAGCGGCGCCGAGGCCGTCGGCGACGAGAAGTGGATCGCCGAGGAGTTCATCCCGCGGGTCGCCAAGCGCGGCGCGGAGATCATCGAGGTGCGCGGCGCCTCGTCGGCCGCCTCCGCCGCCTCGGCCGCCATCGACCACGTCTACTCCTGGGTGAACGGCACCCCCGAGGGGGACTGGACGTCGGCGGCGCTGCCGTCGGACGGCTCCTACGGCGTGCCCGAGGGGCTCATCTCCTCCTTCCCCGTCACCTCCGCCGGCGGCCGGTTCGAGATCGTGCAGGGACTCGAGCTCGACGCCTTCTCCCGCGAGAAGATCGACGCCTCGGTGCGCGAGCTCGCCGAGGAGCGGGAGGCCGTGCGGGCGCTCGGCCTCATCTGAGCCTCACCGGTACGGCGGCGTGCCCCCGCGCCGCCGTACCGGGCCGAACGGCCATGTGCGTGGACTAGAATGATCGGGTCGGCCGCACACTGGTTCGGGGGAACGTGTGACGCAGAGGCTCAGCGAGGCGGAGATCGAGGCGCTGGCTCGCTCCTACAGCACGCGCACGCGTGCCATCCAGCTGCTCGAACGCGCCGGCCTGTCGCGGGACCGCGCGCCGGTGTTCGTCGACTCGGCGCGTGACTTCTGGTTCGAGGTCGCCTTCGTCGTCGAGGCGGGCGCCATGATCGACGGCCGGGCCCGCATCCTCGCGACCGCCGCCCGTGACTACCCGGGCAATCCCGCCTTCTCCGCGGCGCGGGCGTCGCCTCGGCATGGCCAGCACACCGGCCCGGAGTTCGGCCCGGGGCAGCCGGTCGACCTGCCGCGTCACGTCAGTCTGTTCTCCCTCGACGCCCGCGGGTACAGCAAGAACGATCTGCACGGCCAGGGCGACTGGCAGGACGGCCTGCGTGAGATCGTCGCCGCGGCGCGGAAGAACACCGGTCTGGTGGATCACCTCGTCGTCCTGTTCCAGAACTCGGGGGACGGCTGCCTGTGCGCCATCGACGGCTCGGTGGCCAAGGCGATCCTCGCCAGCGACTTCGTCCGTGAGCTGCGGATCGCCCAGAAGGCGTTCAACCGGTACCGGCCGGCCGACAGCCGGCTCCGGCTGCGCATGTCGCTGCACCAGGGCGAGATCGTGTCGAAGGCGGACGGTGCCGCCGGCGACGCGGTCGTCGTGACCACCCGCCTCATCGACGCACCGGCCGTGCGCCAGTTCCTCACCGACTATCCGGAGGCCGACCTCGTCCTGGCGATGTCGCCCGCCTTCTTCGCCAGCACCGCCGCCGAGCGGCTGCGAGATCTCGACCCGGAGCAGTTCACCGAGATCCCGGTGTCGGTGTCCGACAAGTACGAGGGCGTCGCGTGGGTCACCCTGCCCGGCCACCCGGGCAATCCACCTGTCCTGTCCACGCCGCGCGCCGGCGGCCCGGTGCCGGCCGGGACGTTCGGGGCCCGGCGTTCGGGCGGCGACGGCCCGCCGCCCTTTCCCGGCCGCCTCGCCTAATGGGAGCTACCGGGTCGGCATAAGGCAGGCTCGGTGCCGGTAGCCGCCGGCTGGTGAGCACTCTCCTCGCCTGGGCCGAGTTCGAGTCCTTGCGTCAGATCGTGCCCCTGCCGGTGGTCGGG
>NZ_JCBATA010000035.1:0-77592 GCF_059816245.1 Frankia sp. RB5 | reverse complement strand
GTGGGCCAGGTTGTGTCGAGCGTTCATGGTCTCTGGGTGGTCGGGTCCGAGTATTCGCAGCATGTCGGCGAGCAGGGCCTCGAACGCCGCCGCGGCGCCGGCCGGATCGCCCGCCTCCCCCCGCCAGTGGGCCAGGTTGTGTCGAGCGTTCATGGTCTCTGGGTGGTCGGGTCCGAGTATTCGCAGCATGTCGGCGAGCAGGGCCTCGAACGCCGCCGCGGCGCCGGCCGGATCGCCCGCCTCCCCCCGCCAGAGATCCTGGTTCAGCTGAGTAACAAGCGTATCGGGGTGGTCGGGTCCGAGTATTCGCAGCATGTCGGCGAGCAGGGCCTCGAACGCCGCCGCGGCGCCGGCCGGATCGCCCGCCTTCCCCCGCCAGTGGGCCAGGTTGTGTCGAGCAGCGAGAGTGCCAGGGTGGTCAGGTCCGAGTACCCGCAGATGATCGGCGAGCAGGGCCTCGAACGCCGCCGCGGCGCCGGCCGGATCGCCCGCCTCCCCCCGCCAGATGGCCATACTCTGTCCGGTGATCAGCGCGTGAAAATGGTCGGGTCCGAGTACTCGCAGGCGATCGGCGAGCAGGGCCTCGAACGCCGCCGCGGCGCCGGCCGGATCGCCCGCCTCCCCCCGCCAGTGGGCCAGGTTGCTCCGGGTGCTCAGGGTGTTCGGGTGGTCGGGGCCGAGCACCCGCATCTGGTCGGCGAGTAGCGCCTCGAACGCGGCGGCCGCCCCAGCCGCATCCCCCGCTTTTCCCCGGCAAGAGGCCAGGTCGTTCCGGGTGGTCAGTGTGCCCACGTGGTCGGGTCCGAGTACTCGCAGGCGATCGGCGAGCAGGGCCTCGAACGCCGCCGCGGCGCCGGCCGGATCGCCCGCCTCCCCCCGCCAGTGGGCCAGGTTGTGTCGAGCAGCGAGAGTGTCGGAGTGATCGAGGCCGAGCCGGTCGGTCGCGGTTTCGTACAAGTGCTGGTAATAGTCGGCGGCGGCGACGACGAGGCCCGCGTTGCCGCGGCTAGTGCCTGCTTTGAACAGCACCGGGTGCGCGCCGAGGTGCCAAAGTGGGTCGGAAGCGTAAGCGTAGAGGCTGTCGGTGTTGGCCCGCAGGGTTTGGCCGAGGGCGGTGTCGCGTTCCACCTCGGGCCAGGCGGCGAGCAGCGCGTCGGCGACGGCCCGGGCTCGGGTGTCCGCCCGGCTGGTGAGCAGGGTCTCCCGGACGGTGCGTTGGATCAACTGGTGGACCCGGACGACCTGCCCCGAGGATGCGGGGGCATAGTCGATGAGGCTAAGCCGGCGCAAGATGCTCAGTGCGTCCCGTGCCTCGTCCGCGCTGATCTGTTTCGTCGCTCGTCGTCGAGACCATCGGTGGCGGCTCTTTTCCTCTAAGTAGAGGGCACGATGGCCGGCCAGGTACGCCAGGGTCGGAGGCGCGGTTAGCACCGCAGCGGGGATCCCGTTCGGGTCGAGCAGGGCGGCCAGCTCCAGCGTGGGGCGGGCCAGGCCCGCGGGAGGGAGCCCGTTGGCCCGGTCGATCGAGAGCGCCCAAGCCGCAGCCACTGCATGCTCCTGGTCGTCAGGCAAGGCCCAATTGGGTGCCAGCTCGGCCAGGGTCCGGCTGCGGTCGGCGAGGCGGTACCGGTAGGCGGCGCAGTCGAGGTCGGTGTCGAGCAGATACGCGCTGGCCTGGGACAAGGCTAGCGGCAGATAGCCCAGCTCGCTGGCGAGCGCGGCGATCTGGTCGGGGTCGTCCTGCCGGTCGTGGGCGGCCAGTGTCGCGGTGAGGTAGGCGACAGCCTCGACCTCCGTGTACGGGCCGACATCGAGGCGGCGGCGGCCTGGCCCGGTCAGGGCGGCCTCGCGGCGCCGGGTCGTCACCACCACCCGGCCGCCCGGCCGTTCCGGTGGCCACAGGCCGACGATGTCGGCCGGGTCGGCCAGGTCGTCCAGGACGATCAGCCAGCGCCGGTCGGTGCTGGCGAGCCAAACCAGTAGCGCCGCCGCGGCGGTCTGCGGGTCGCCGGGGTCGGCGCCGGCGATCTGTACGGCGGCGTCGGCGTAGCCGGTGAGGATCGCCTCCCGGCTCGACGCCGTCACCCACACCAGCAGATCCACCGTGTGGTCGGCCCAGGCCTGGTGGGCGTAGTCGGCGGCGAGTTGGGTCTTTCCCACCCCACCCATCCCCGCTAGGACCTGGCAGAAGACCGCCGTCTCCCCGTCGCCGACCGCGACGTCGAGCCGGTCGGCCGTAGCGCGGTGTTGGAAGCAGTCCGCCCGACGGGGCACCACCCCCACCAGGCACGGCGGCGCGGATTCCTTCCCAGCTCCTGTGCGCGTGTCCCTGTAGGGCGGGTCGCCTCCGATCTTCTCCAGGTCACGTTGCCTTTCGTGGAGAGCAACGAGGTCCCGGATCTCGGCCAGGGCGAACGTGGCCGCGCCATCGTTGGTAGCGCAGGCCCGAACCCATTTCTCGATCTTCTCGTTCGGCGGCGGGTTGACAATCTTGGCGTTGCGGATCGCGTTGAGCTGGCTGATGCTGTACCCGCACTGCTCGGCGAGCTGCTTATCGGTCAGGCCCGCGTTGTCGCGCAGCCGGCGCAGGATCGCGCAGATCTCCCTGACCGCCAGACTCGGCTCGCTCGCCGACATGGAACCCCCGTTCCTGTTCCGGTGCTCTTCCGGTACCGGAACCCCCGGACAGTCTGCACCAGCGGCACACCGAGCCGGCCGTTCCGGTCACGTTCCGGCGCAACGAGAATCCCGTGTCGGGTGCCCCAGTGTCAGGGCTGTCGCCGATCCGGGCGGCTCGGCTGAAGGAGCACCGGGATGTACACCGACCCGATGACGGTCAAGATCCTCATGGTGGCGCTGTGCGCCACCGCGTCCGTGTGCGTGGCGCTGGTCGCCGGCTACCTGGAGCGGCGCGCCGGCGCCCACCCAGCAGCCGCGGTCCTGCGCGGCGGGACCGCGTTCGCCGGCGCGCTCGGCCTGGGGGTCCTCGTCCTCACCGCACTCGGCGCCCTGTGACCTGCGGCCTCGCTGTTCGCAGGCGAGACGGGCGGTGCCCGGCGGTGGCTGATGCCGAGCGGCCTGCCACGAATTTGTTGGGGGACTACCCGAGAGTGGGCTGCCGCAGCGGCCGGTATCCGTCGGCGTCGAGCTGGGCGAGTTCGCCGTCGATGTCGACGGAGTGGGTGCCGTAGAAGTGCACGTTCTCGTGGTGGGTGGGCCAGATGTGGGCCAGGACCTCGTCGTCGACGGCCTGGCCGTCGCGGCGCAGGGCACCGACGGCCAGGCCGTGGTACTCCGTCGACCAGCACACGATCGCGTTGGTCGCGAGGGTGAGGCACCACATCTGCTCGGTCTGCTGCTCGTGGTGGCGTCGGCGCAGCGCGCCCTCGGCGGCGTAGGCGAGGGACCGGCGCAGGGCGTGCAGGTTCTCGCCTTTGTTCAGCTGCCGGGCGATCCTGCGGCGGTAGGTCTCGTCGGCCAGGTACCGGGCGGCGTACACGGTGCGGCGCAGCGCCCCGTACTCCTTGATCGCCGAGGTGAGGGCGTTCTGCTGCCGTTTGGACGAGCACAGCTTCCCGACGACCAGTGCCGCGGTGGCGTGGCCGCCCTGCACGCTGGCGGCGACGCGCAGCAGGTCGTCCCACGTGGCCGTGATCAGGTCGGTGTTCAGCCGGCGGGTCATCAGGGGCCCGGACCGCGGGTAGCGGGTGAGGAAGTCCTGCCGCGGGCCGGTGCGGTAGAGGGTGATCTTCCCGAGGTCCCGGATCCGGGGTGAGAGCTGTTTGCCGACCAGGTCGAACAGGGCGAAGTTGGCCAGGGTGGCGCCGTGGGTGTCGGTGGCGTGTTCGAACACCGGTAGGTCGGTGGCGTTGCCCAGCAGCCCGTCGAGCACGTAGTGCGACTCCGGCGCGGTGGCCACGATCACCTTGGTGTCGAAGGTGGAGTGCTGGTCGGACACGTGGGTGTAGGTCGACACGCCCTGGCCACGGGCGAAGTACCGCGACAGGTGCCGCGCGGTGATCGACTTGCCCTTGACCGGGAACCGCTGCCCGTCCGAGGACGACAGGGTGCCGGTGCCGAAGGCCTGGGTCAGCGGCAGCCGGTGGTGATAGTTCACCACCGCGGCGTTGGCCGCCTCCAGGGTCTCCGGGCGGAAGTACCACTCGGCGGTCCAGGCGAGCACGTCGTACGGGACGCCGCAGGACTCGGCCATCGCGCCAAGGCCCATGTTCGTCGCCTCGGCGATGATCACATAGAGCAGGTTGCGTTTGAGGTCGGCTGGCCGGTTGACCTTCCCGCCGGCGTGTACGAGATGGTCGGTGAACCCGGTCCTGGCGTCGATCTCCACCAGGACCGAGGCCAGCGGCACGTGGGGAAGCATCCCCGCGAGCTCGGTACGCAGCGAGGCGGCCTCGGCCGGGGTGTCCTCGGCGGTCAACGGCGGGATGATCAGTTCGCCGTCGTCGGTGAGCCGGACCTCGCCGGGGTTGCCCTTGGCCAGCTGGGTCTCCAGGTCCGCCAGCGCGGTGTGCAGCTCGTCGTCGGCCTGGGCAAGCGCGTCGGCGGCGTCGGCCGGCTTGCCGACCAGGTGGCAGAACTCGAGTCTCTGCGGCGCCCACGCCTCGGGGGTGAGCAGGAACGAACCCGGGTCGGCGTACCGGCGTGAGCCCGGCACGTGGATGTCGCCGCAGCGCAGCCCGTCGCGCAGGCCGAGGAGCACGGCCAGCTCCCAGTAGTGGCGGTAGGCGGTGACGTCGCCCGGGTCGGCCAGGTAGCCGGCCCACCTGGTCGGCACGAACCCGGTCGGGGCACCGGGGGGCACCTTGCGGGCACCGGTGGCGTACAGCTCGGCCAGGACCGACACCGCCTGCAGCAGCTGCTCGGTACCCGGCCCGCCGGCGAACCGCACCGCGCCCAGCACGGCCGGGGCGAACTGGCGTAGGTAGGCCATCGAGGCGTCCATCATCGCCAGATGTCCGTGGTCGCGTGGGAGCCGCTCGCGTCGGGCCGCCCACGCCGCCCGCAGCCGGTCCATCCCGATCTGGGAACGAAGCAGCCCACCGATCTGCTCGTCGCCGGTGTCCGGGTCGAGCACGATGGTCAGGATCTCGTCGAGCAGAACCTGCCGGTTCTCCCCACCCTTGGCCCGCTCGGCCAGCGCCTCGTCGACCTTCTGCCTGGCGACGGCCTCCCGCCCGGTGATGGCCTGGTCGAACAGCAACAGCGTCTCGTCGAGCACATCGACGGCCGACTGCGCGATCAGCGTGAGCAGGATCGGGTAGCGCCGCTCCGCCTCTCGTCGCTGCAACGCCTGTCCGGTCAGCCGACGGCCCACCCCTGCCAGGAAACGGCGCCGCTCGGACGGCAGCATCGACAGGTCCAGGGTGTGCGCGTCCAACCGGCGCAGGTAGGCCAGCTTCTCCAACTCGGTCTTCACCGCGGCCGGGCTCGCCGAGGTCGGCCCTACGCCCAGCCACGCGAGGGGCGTGCGGCCGAGGTAGGCATCGGGGACCAGCAGCAGGTCCAGCTCGGCCCGGCGCCGGTCGGTGAGCAGGTGCGCTACCCGCGTCCAGGTCTCCGCCCGTGCCCGCGCCCGGGCGGTGGCGACATGTTCCAGCAGGTGCACCACGCCCGGCCGCACCGCCCGCGACGAGATCAAATACTCGCAGGCCAGGCGGAACAGCAGCTTCGGCCCGTCGTGCTCCATCGCCCTGGCGAACAGGAACTCGTCCAGGTCCTTCCACCCGGTCGTGTCCATCGGCCGCCACCCGGCGTAGGCGACCACCTCACGCAGATGATCCGTTCGGGTCTGCTCCCGCTCCCCATACCCCCGCAGCTCGCCCATCGGCACGCCCAGCCGCTGCGACAGCCGGCCCACCGCGGCGGCCGGCGCCGCCCGCGGATCGTCGGGCACGAACCCCAACCACGGCAGCGTGCAAAGTTGTACGGCCACGCCAAGCACGTTGCGGCTGGTCCGGAACTTGCGCAGGAACGCCACATCAGCCCCGGTCAGGGTGAAGTGGCGGATCAACTCCGTCCGGTTGATCTCCGGGAAGCCCCGAAGCTGCGCCTGCTCCTCCTCCGAGAACACATCCCGGGTCGCCACCCACCCACCGCCCTCACGTCGATCATCACCAAACGGACGCCGAGGCTACGGGCGGGACGAACCGGGATCAATCCTTACCGTTGTTTTTTCGCTGGAAGCTACGGGCGGGCCACGATGCCGCCGCCGTTCTCCTCGACCGCCTTGGCGGCGCCGTCGACGTCGTCGGTCCTGATGCCCACGACGACCTGGCCGTGGATGGGGTGGTCGACCGCCGTCGCGAGGGCGAGTGTGATGGAGCCGCCGTCGAGGGCCGCGTAGTGGGCGCCGTCGCGGAACTTCAGGGTGAAGCCGAGGGTCTCGGTGTAGAACGCGATCGATGCGTCGAGGTCGTCCGTCGACAGGACGACCATGCGTACCTGCTGATCAGGCAGGGAGTGCCAAGCGACGACGACGCGGCCGCCGTGGCCGCACGCGCCCGGTTGACCTGAAGGGTGGTTGAGATTTTAGCGTGTGACGCATGGACGAGATTGATGAGCTCATCATCCGCTACCGAGACGGATTCCTTCGGCTCGACCCGGGGCTGTTGAGCTCGATCTGGGCCGATGAGGACATCCTGTACAGCCCGGCCGAGCTGGCGGATCCGATCACTTCCAAAGCCGACCTCGGCGCATACTACGCCAATGTCGCGCAGTTGTTTCACGACGTCGAGCACATGAATGTCTTCGCCGTCCGCCGCCAACGCCTGAGCGACGACGTGGTCGTCGCCTACTTCGGGTTCCAGTTTCGCGCCCACTTCGTCAGCGGGCCGCTCCAGGCGGTTGCCGGCCGGGCGTCCGTGGTGTTCCGCCGCGACGCCACCGGCTGGCGCGGGGTGCATTATCACGAGTCGCTGACGCCTCGAAGCTAGGCATTGCGCTGCGGCCTACGGCATCCGCCGCACCTACAGTCAACATCGTCCAGCGCGTCGGCGGCGCCCCGTTCTCCGTCGTCATCGCCAGCGACGAACTCGCCCCCTCGTGGTCGCACCCGTTAATTCGTCGGGGGTGGCGGGGGGTGGCGGGTTGAGCCAGGCGGTGGTGTCCCCGAGGTAGAGGCCGCAGGCGCAGTCGAGGGCTTCCTGGGGGGTGCCGGCAAGGCGGCCGCTGGGCAGGATGGCCTCACCTGCGTTGCCGGGAGTCAAAGCCCTGGCATGCGAGATGCCCGCCGTGAGCGGGCGCCGCTGGCCCGCTGGAGCTGCCCTGAGCTGGCCCGCCACGCGGCAGCCAGCGGCATCACCCCCGCGCCGTCGGCGTCTACCGTGCGGCGCTGGCTCGCCGATCCGGATGCGCCTGCATCTGCCGCTCCCGCCTGGCCCCCGCCGGGCCATGCGGGGGCCGAGAGCGAATACCACCGGCAAGGCACCCTGGCCTACCTGGCCGCTTACGATGTCCACCACGCGAGGGTGATGGGCCGGTGCGAGCCGTCCACCGGGATCAAGCGGTGGGGACGCCTGGGTTGCCGGCGACGACGACATCGCGCCGCTCATGCTTGTTACCGCAGGGGCGTTGTCGCCGCGTCGGCGGGGAACTCCTGGGTGCCGAGGACGCGCAGCAGGTCCAGCCGCTCGCGGGTTTCGGCGTCCGCGGGGGTGAGCACCAGCAGACGCTGGCGTTGGTCGGGAGTGACCAGGGTTTCGCAGTCCATCAGCAGGCTTCCTACGCCCGGGCGCAGGAAGGTCTTGCGGTCGGCGCGTCGGACCGCGACCTCGTGCCCCTCCCAGAGGCGGCGGAACTGGGCGCTGGCCGCCTGCAGCCGGTCGAGGAGCCCGGTGACCGTGGGGTCGCCGCAGCGGCGTCCGGCGACCGCCCGCAGGTCCGCGACGAGCTGGCGGGCGTGGTTCTCCTGATCCTCGGGCGGGCAGACGGCGCGGGCAGCGGGGTCGGTGAACCAGCGGTAGGCGACGTAGCGGCGGTCGCCGCGGTGGCCGGTGTGGTCGCCCATCACCAGCAGGGCGGCCCGGTTCTGGGCGAGGGCCTCGCCCAGGTCGGATATCACCAGGGCCGGGGTGTCGCCGAGCAGGTCGAGCATGCGGATCAGGCCGGCGCGGGCCAGACGGGCGACCCCGTCAGCAGGCAGGGGCTGGTGACCGGCCAGGTGGAACAGGTGGTCGCGCTCGTCCTCGGACAGGCGCAACGCCCGGGCCAGTGCCCCGAGCAGCTGGGTCGAGGGCTGGCTGCTGCGGCCCTGCTCCAGGCGGACGACATAGTCCACCGACATGCCGGCAAGCATCGCCACCTCCTCCCGGCGAAGGCCGATGGTGCGGCGGCGGGGGCCGTCGGCGATGCCGACCTCGGCGGGGCGGATCGCCTCCCGGCGGCGGCGCAGGAAGTCGGCCAGCTGCTCACGTTGCACCACCCCATGGTCCCCCGCCCGGGTTGGCCAAGCCAGGGAGCGGCACTCCCACGATGAACGCTCCGCTTCCGCACGTCGCGACCCGGACACAGGGTGGGTGGCAACCGACGACGAGGGAGAACGAGATGCAGACACGAACCCTGGGGAGCACCGGCCCGGTGGTGTCCGGCCTGGGCCTGGGCGCGATGGGCATGTCGGGTGTCTACGGCGAGGCGGACCGCTCGGAGAGCATCGCCACCGTGCACGCCGCTCTGGACGCCGGCGTCACGCTGATCGACACGGGTGACTTCTACGCCATGGGCCACAACGAGCTGCTGCTCGCCGAAGCGCTGCGTGGCCGGGAACGCGACAGCTACCAGTTGAGCGTCAAGTTCGGCATGCTGCGGACCCCGGGCCAGGGCTTCGGCGGCGTCGACGCCCGTCCCGCCGCGGTGAAGAACTTCCTGGCCTACTCGCTGACCCGGCTGGGCACCGACCATATCGACATATACCGTCCTGGCCGCCTGGACCCCGCGGTGCCGATCGAGGACACCGTGGGCGCGATCAAGGAGATGATCGACGCTGGTCATGTGCGCTACCTCGGCCTCTCGGAGGTCGACGCGGCGACTGTCCGCCGGGCGCACGCCGTGCACCCGGTCACCGACCTGCAGATCGAGTACTCGCTGATCTCACGCGCGGTGGAGCGGGACGTTCTGTCCACGCTGCGGGAGCTCGGCGTCGGACTGACCGCGTACGGCGTGCTCAGCCGCGGCCTCATCTCCGGGCACTGGACGGCCGCGCGCGGCGCCAACCCCGGCGACAGTCGCAGCCACAGCCCCCGGTTCTCCGGTGAGAACGTCGAGCACAACCTCGTCCTGGTAGCGGCGCTGCGCCGCGTCGCCGAGGCGAAGGGGTGCACCGTCGCCCAGCTGGCCATCGCCTGGGTGGCCGCCCAGGGCGCGGACATCGTGCCGCTCGTCGGCGCCCGCACCCGGGAGCGGCTGGCCGAGGCGCTACCCGCGATGGACCTCGACCTCACCGCGGACGACCTCGCCGAGATCGAGAAGGCGGTCCCACCGGGCGCGGCCCGCGGTGACCGGTATCCGCCCGCGCACATGGCCGCTCTCGGCGTCGGGAACTGACCGGCGTCGGGAACTGACCGGGGCGGCAGCCTGGGGAGGGCCGGTCCCTCCTGAGCCGCGAACGCGGCTGAACTCGCCCGAAGCTTCGCCCACGGCCAGACCTTCGCCGACTTTCAGGCGAACGCGATGCTCCGCGCCGCAGTCGAGCGCCAGTTCGGGATCATCGGCGAGGCGCTCAGTCAGCTCTCCAACCGCCCCGGAACGGACTCCCTTATTGCGAAAGCCAAGCCTGGCCTTACTCCCCGCGATCGCTCGTCCGACCAGGACGGGACGCTCGACCTACGAGGTCTGGCGCGCCAGTCTGCTACGGCATCAGGCTCGCGGGTGCCGCGGCCGTCGCCTGGGTGGGAGGGGCTAGTTTCATGCCCGACAGCGCGGCGCGCACAGATGCGAGGGAATGCGGCGATGACGACGGTGGCGCGGGACAGGCTCGCGAGGATGCTTCGTGGAGACGTGGCGGACGTGTTCAGCGTTGCCTTGACGGTGAGCACCGACGTGTTGAGCCTCGCGGTCGACGGCGTCGGACCCGTCGCGTTCCCGGTCTCCTCCGCGCGGGCGCAGGAGCTTCTCGGGCTCGGCGAACCCGCGCGGTTTGGCCGTGGCGAGGAGACGCTGACCGACCCGGGCGTCCGCGACACGTGGGAGATCCCGAAGGAGCGCGTCCACGCCAGCTGGGACGACGACGAGCTGAACGACATCCTGACGACGGTGAAGGACGAGCTGGGCCTGCCGATCACCGCCGAGCTCACCGCCGACCTTCATTCCCTGCTGGTGTACGAGCCGGGCCAGTTCTTCCGCGCCCACCAGGACAGCGAGAAGGACGACTTGATGATCGGCACCCTGGTGGTGACGCTGCCGTCCGAGCACACCGGGGGCGAACTGGTCGTTCGTCACCTCGACGAGAAGAACGCCTACCGAGGCTCGACAGCCGGGCTGTCGCTGGTCGCCTTCTACGCCGACTGCCGGCACGAGGTCGCCAGGGTCCGGTCGGGGCACCGGATCGCACTCACCTACAACCTGCTGCTCAGCGGTGACACCGCCCCGTCGGAGGGTGACGAGGGAGCGGCCGGGGAACTGGCCGGATTCCTTCGGGAGCACTTCAGCACGCCCGTTCTCGGCCGCTACGGCGCAGGGCCGTCCGGCCCGCCCAACCGGCTCGTGTACCTCCTGGACCACGAGTACACCCCGCGAGCGCTCGGCTGGCGCAGGCTGAAGGGCGCTGACGCCGCGCGGGGCTCCCTGGTGCGGGCGGCGGCCGAGGTCGCTGGATACGAGGCTGTCCTCGCGCTCGCGGACATCAAGACCACGCACAGCGCGTACGAGGCGGACGACTACTACGGGAACCGAGGCCGGGGCTACCGGGACGACGGTGAGGAGGATGAGGACACTGACGACCCGGCCGACCTCGAGATCCAGGAGCTGATCGAGTCCACGGTCATGCTCACGCACTGGACCGGCCCAGACGGCGACCGGCTGGAGGCGACCTCCCTGGACGTCGGCGAGGACGAGGTGTGCGCGTCCACCGGGACGGACGACTTCGAGCCCTATACGTCGGACTACGAGGGCTACATGGGCAACTGGGGCAACACGCTGGACCGCTGGTACCACCGCGCGGCGATCGTCGTCTGGCCTCGCGAGCAGTCCTTCGCCAACCGCGCCGAGACCTCCCCCGGCTGGGCTCTGGACGCGCTTGCCGAGATGGCACCGACGGACGCCCAGGCGGCCGCGGCGACGCTCGAGCCGTTCTGGGACGGCGCCCTGCGCCTACGGACGGCGGAGGACAGCGCAAGGATCTCCGAGACCTTCGGCAAGGCCCTGCGCACGGCGGACGCCGTGGCGGACGCCGCGACCGCGTCGATGCTGCTGCGCCCGTTCCGCGTCGAGTACCTGACCCCCAGCGACGCCGCGCCCTTCGTGAAGCTCCCCGGCCGGTACGGCCGCCCGTGGACCGAGCAACTGCTGAGGACGTGGACGGGTGTGGGACAGCCACGCTGGACCGTCGGCGGACCAGAACGCGGGCGATGGGTGGCGAACTCGCTTCCCGGGCTGTGCGCGGGGCTGCGCGCAGCACCGGGCGTTGGCGAGATGGCCGCGCGGCTGCTCGTCGACCTCGCGTGGACGTGGCTGCGGGAAGCGATCGACGGAGCAGCCCGGTCGACATCCCCGCGCAGCCGGGACGGCGGGCTCCACGCCCTGGGGGCACCGCTCGCCTCGGTGCTGACGGCCGCCGCCACGACCGGATCGGCGGACACCCGGGACACGGTTCTCGATCACGTCCGGCGGCAGCAGGACGCGGTCACCGCGCTGGAGATGCCCGCGCTGCGCGCCGCGGCGGCGCCGACCGGCGACGACACCAGCCATGAGGCCGGCTTCGGCGACCTCGCAGCGGACTGCGCGGCGCGACTGCGCTCTCGGCTGGCCCTCCCGCGGCGTGCCGCCACGGACTGGTCGATCACGCTGGCCGCGGGCGGCTGCGGGTGCGACCTGTGCGAGACGTTGCGCGGGTTCTTGGCGGACCCGAGCCGCCGCACACTCGACTGGCCGCTCGCCGAGCAGCGCAGGCGGCACGTCCATTCCCGGATCGACGCCGCAGAACTGCCCGTCAGCCATGTCACCCGCCGGCAGGGCCGCCCTTACACGCTCGTTCTCCAGAAGACCGACGCGCTCTTCACCGACGAGCTGACCCAGCGGGCCAGGGATCAGGAGGATCTGGACTGGCTGGTTGCCGAATGGCACCTGGCGCCCGCCCCGCGGACCCCCTGACCTCCATCCGTCGATTCCGGATTCCGGTCACGCGGGTACGGCTACATCGGCTGGCTCGCCGGCCCGGTCCTCATCGGCGTCCTGTCCGACCTGATCGGCCTGCACGCCGCTCGCCACCACGACCGTGCACCTGACCCCGAGCAAGCGGCCGGTGGATCTGGCGCCAAGGCACGTATGTGTGGCAGCGGGTAGCTCCGAGGAGGCACGGGGAAGCGGTGCCGGGCTTCCAGCGTCGTCAGAGGAGTCCTTCGAGGTCGAAGGCCGTCAGTGGCGGGATGGCGTGGACGCCGACGCGATGCCTGCTCGGATGCATGGCCAGGAGGCCGCGGACCGAAACTCGCCTTCGCCGCTGCTGGCGTGATGTACGTCATTGCTGTACGAACGACGGGCGGGAAGGTGCCGGCGCGCCGCGGTGCCCGCCCGTCCGAGTCCGGTACTGACCCAGCCACAGGCCGGTACTGGCCCAGCCACAGGGAGGAACCCGTGAGCGACCAGCAGGTACGCATGGTCGTCCTGTCGACGGACGACCTCGACGCATCGATCGCGTTCTACACCGAGACCCTCGGCTTCACCCTGAAGTTCCGCGACGGCGCCCACTACGCGGCCCTCGACGGCGGCTCCATCACACTCGCCCTCGCGACGGCGGTCGACCACCCCATCCACGGCCAGGTCGTCGTGGGCATCAGGACCGACGACGTCGACGGCGCCGCCAAGGCGGTCGAGGAGAACGGCGGCGGCATCGTGAAGGGCCCCTACGACGACGCGCACGAGCGCCGCGCCGTCGTCTACGACAACAAGGGCAACGGCCTGGTCTTCTACAAGCCTCTCGCACGCTGACGCACCTGTCGCGCCCCGGCGCCGAGCTGTCGGGTGAGGCGCCGTCGGAACCCGGGAGGCGCCGCGCGCCAGCGAAAGCCTCACGCAGCACAACGACCGTCCACCGGGAACCCGCCGCCACAGGTATTCGCGTGTTTGGGGTGGTTGCCGAGACCACCGGACGCTTCATGTAGCGGAACTTGGCCCTGGGGAGGTCGTGTTTCGCCGCTGGTACGACATATTTCTGCGATCGGTGTCCCGGCCCGAGCACTACTGCGAGTAGCCAGAGCCGGCCCGTGTCGAGCATACTTACCGCCCGAGCTGCACCTCCCGCCATGTCGCTCTTGCAGTTCACGTATAGGGCGTAGGTCCGGCCGACAGTCACGTCGAGGCGCGGATAGTAGATCTAGCCACAGAACATAAGGAGGGTCGCGTACGTCGCGCGGTCACGCTGGGTTCCATACCGACGCGCCCGAGTCAATCGGGCATCAGGCTGGCCGAAACTGTGGCGCCGAGCTCCCAACAGGCCTCGCGTACAGCGGCGGGCGACCTCGCCAATGGCCGACAGCGGCTCCCGAAGGCGCTTCCATCTCAGCCCGGTGGTGATGGTCTCGACGCTGCGGATCGCGCCGGTCGTGTCGCTGTTGCCATGGACATACAGGGCATACGGCCGACCGATGGTTGCTTCCAAGCAAGGGTAATAGGCTTGGTCAAAGAACTTGCAGAAAGTTGCATACCTGGCACGATCACGCTGCGTGCCCACAAGATCAGGCCGCCTGACGCGACATGTCGACCGGGCCATGATCAGCTTCAGGTGCTTCCCATCCCCCCTTGAGCCTCGCCCATGAGAGTGTCCGAGCCTCATGTGCGGTCTGCGGCGCGGGGCAGGCGTAGCAGGCCGAATCCGAGGCCAGCCGCGAGTGCCGCGGCGGCGCCGGCGAGCAGGGGCACCCGCACGCCATGGGCGTCGAGCAGCGCTCCGCCGGCCGCCGCGCCCGCCGTGATCGCGACCTGGAACGCCGTCACCTGAAGCGACACCGCGGACTCGACGCGGTCCGGCTCGACTCTGGTCACCCACAGCTGGGTGGCCACCGGCACCATGTTGAACGCGAAACCCCACAGCACGATCCCGAACGCGAGCGGGGCGGGCGAGCCCGCGCCGGCGGTGACCAGCAGGCTCACCCCCAACAAGACCGGCGCCCCGGCCGCCAGCAGCCGCAGCCTCGCGGCGAGCGCGCCGGCGATGACGTTGCCCACCATCCCGCCAACTCCCCAGGCGACGAGCAGCCATGTCGTCTGGGGAGCACTCACCCGCTCGATCGCGAGCCGGATGTACGGGTAGCTGGCGAAGTTCCCGAACGCGGTGAACCCGACGCATCCGATTCCCGCCATGAGTTGCCGGTTCCCGACAGCCTGCCGCAGCATCGGCAGACCAGCGAAGGGATGAGCCGGCACGGACGGCAACATGCACGCCAACCAGGCCGCGGCCAGGACGCAGACCGCCGCGGCACCGGCGAACGCGGCCCGCCACCCGACACCGTTACCGAGCAGCGCGGCGACCGGGACCCCCAGCGCCGTCGCGAGGCTCACCCCGAACGCGAGCGAGGCCGACACGACGCGCGACCGGCCGGGAACCACGGTCACACCCACGCCGAAGGCGAACGACCAGAAGCCCGCGAGCGCGACGCCGAGCACGAACCGGCCCACCAGCAGGACGGCGAAGTCCGGGGCGACCGCCACCGCGATGTTCGCGACCGCGCCGACGGCCAGCAGCGCGACGAGCGCCACCCGCCGGTCGGTCCGCGGCAGCAGCAGCGCGATGCTGGGCGCGGTCAGGGCACCGGCGATCGCGGTGACCGCGATCGCCAGACCGGCGACACCGTCGCTGACGCCAATGTCGGCGGCCATCGTCGGCAGCACGCCGGCCGGCAGGAACTCGCTCGTCACCAGCACCGTCGTCCCCGACGCGAGGGCGGCGACCGGCAGCCAGCCTGTCGCCGGGGGGCTGGCCTCGCCGGTCGGTGACGACAGCGCGCTCTGACTGCACATGGGCCCAACCTGCAGTACGGCCGACCGCCGGGCGTCGTCACGTGATGCTTCCCGTAGTCCCGCCGTTTCGCCTCCCGCACGGATTCAGCTACGCCTGCACCATCGGCAGGGCAGCTTTCCCCTTCCAGTCGACGAGCTGCACGATCACACCGCCGGGGTCGCGAACCCGCGCGCACGTCAGGCGGTCACGCTACGTTTCCACGACTGGCGCGCCGGATACTCAGCGCCTGGCCGTGTCATCCCCTGGCTCACATCCGACGCCGCATTCTGGTCCCACGGATCCTGGCCGACCCCGGCTGTGGCCTGTGCCAAGCCTGAGGTGGTCGTGGACGACCTCAGCATCTGTCGTGGTGAGAACCACGTAGAACCACGGGGACTCGTCGTAGCGGATGGCGGTGCCTGCACAGCAGCGGGCCCCGGGGCATCCCAGGATAGCCCATCACCCGGGCAACCGTAGGTATCTCCGGGAGAGGGCGGCAGTCCGGTAATGATGCGCCGCGGCCGATCACCATGCCGGAATCTCGCGGACGTCTCCGGCGAAAGATGTCAGCGTGTCGCGACCCGGACAGAAGCTGGACAGACAAATTCGTCCCTATGCAGACTCGCTCGGCAATGGACTTAGTTCGGTGCACCGTTCGACCTTGACCCACGCGGTAGGGGGCTTGGACATGGCTTTGTTCAGGGGGCAGCGCCCGGCGCGGCACGCGCTGATCTGGCTCCTTCTCCTCACGGCATTCCTGGCGCTGGCGCTGCCCGAGGCGCCGGCCCGGGCGGCCACGCCTGCGGCGCCCGGCAGCGCGACGGCCACCGGCACGTCCGGAAGCACGATCACGGTCGGCATCAAGGAGCTCGACCCGTTCGTCGGCAAGGACGGTGCCGGCCAGAACTCCGGATTCAGCATCGACCTGTGGAACGACATCGCCCGGCGCAACGGCTGGAACACGAAGTTCGTCTGGTACGACAGCGTGCAGCATCTCGTCGACGCGGCCAGGGACAACCAGATCGACGCGGCGATCTCCGGGATTTCGATCACTGCCGACCGGGAGGCGGAAGTCGATTTCTCCTACCCGATGTTCGATGCCGGGCTGCAGATCCTCACCAACGACTCACCCGCCGGGCTCGATGTCTCCCACCAGCTTTCGAACTTCCTCTCCCCCGCCACCGGACGCTATCTCGTGGCGCTGCTGTTCATGCTGGTCCTCGCCGGTGCCATCACCTCAGCCGTGACCAGGACCAGCAGCAGACAACGCTGGCACCGGCGGATGGGTGACGGGATGTTCCGGGCTGCCGCCATCGGCCTCGCCGGCGACCTGGGCAGTCCGCAGCGGCCGGTCGTAAAAATCGTCACGCTGGCCTGGCTCATCGCCGGGCTCGTGTTCGTCTCCCTGTTCACCGCGTCCATCACGACCCAGCTCACCGTGAAATCCATCCGGACGGGCATCACCGGGGTCTCCGACCTGCCCGGAAAGCGGGTGGTGACCGTCCGCGGCTCCACCGCCGACAGCTACCTGCGCCGCCACGACATCTCGCCCCGCACCGTGGCGTCGATCGACGCCGCCTACCCGTTGCTGCGAAACGGCGACGCGGACGCCATCGTCTACGATTCACCCGTCCTGCAGCACCACATTGACGTCGCGGCCGGGCAGAAAGAGACCCTCGCGGCGGCGGTCTTCGACCCGGAGGAGTACGGCATCGCCTTCCCCACCGGCAGCACCCTGCGAAAGAAGGTCAATGCCGCCATCCTGCAGATGCACGCTGACGACACCTACGACAAACTCCGCGACCGCTATTTTGACAGCCATTCCTGACACCTCTGACACCGGTCGGCGGCATCGACGGGGAAGGGTGGTTCCGATGCAGGGAAGTCCCCGGCCTCCGTCGTGTTCAAAACCCGCCAGACCGGTCTCGAAAGGATCACTGGCTCGCGTGCCGACCAACCGGTACCCGCTGGACGACGACCTGATGACCTATTCATGCATGACGCGTCAATGCTCCGGCGGAGGTCCGCAGAGCGGGGGGATGACGTGCCCGGTGCGATCTCGGCGATGGTCGGGAGTAACCGTGCACGGCGCCCGGAGGCGCACGAAACCTACCGAGGGCCGGGCAGGTATGGCTGGGCGACAAGTACTGGCCGAAACCCCTTCCCCGTCGCACCGATCGCCTTCGAGAGCCCATCAGAAGGGCCGGATCATAGAGGTCTGCGAGAGACGACCGCGTAGGAAGTGCCCAAGACTCTCTCGGCAACCACTCGCTGAGCGCTACCGGTCACATCAGTCAGTTTGGCGGGTTTCCAACTGAACGCGGACCAGCAGCCCGCGGTTCCTGTACTCTCCGCGATTCACCCATCCGGCCAAGGCGGGACGCTCGACCTACGGGGTGGGGCTGCCAGTCGGTTACGGCATCAGGCTCGCGGCGGTAGCGGCACCCAGTTCCCAGCAGGCCTCACGATCCTTCGCGTCCAGCGCGCCGATCACCGTGACCGGCTCCCGCAAGCGCTTCCACGTCAGGCCCGTGGCGATCGTCTCCACGCTTCGGACCGCGCCCGTGGTGTCAGAGCCGCCGTGGACGTACAGGGCATACGGCCGACCGATCGTGGCTTCCAAGCAAGGGTAATAGGCTTGATCAAAGAACTTGCGGAAAGTGGGATGCGTCGAGCGGATACGTAGCGTGCCGCCACCCTTGATCTCCGCACCATCCCTGGCATGACCTGCCCATCACTCGCCCGCCTCACCGCACACTGCCGAGTCACCGAAGAGCGGAAAGCGCCCCCGGAGTCAGCCCAGCAGGTGCAGGCGCTCCGCGAGCGGCGACAGCAGAGCGTCAATATCCTCGGGCCAGTGTTCGGCCCAGAGCGACAGAAAGGCGCCTTCTACCACGAGCAACTGGCCGCCGATCTCGTCGGCTATCTGGTTGAACACCCCATGACGATCCCGGTTCCGGCGGGCGGCACTCTCCACCGCCGCACGTACTTCGGACGCGCTGCCGCCCGGTAACTGCATCGCCCGGGTCAGATCATCGAGGAGGTCGTTCAGCCTGGCGACGACGGTGTCAAAGACATACCCCTCCGGGTGCGCGTCCCCGGGAAACGCCACAGCGTCGACGACATCTGCGCACCTCTCTCGCTTATCACCATCGACGATACACACGGACGGGTAGGGGACGGTATTGCTCAACCTGTGCCAACGGTGGAGGTTCAACGCGGTGTCCGCCCCCTCCGCAGCGCAGATCTCCACCGCTGTGGTGTCCGATCGCCCGCCCTGCCACCAGCGTAGCGCGGTCCGCGTCATCTCCTGCCCGAATCGGTCCTCGACGTAGATGACAAGGCGCACCGAAACCCGGCCGGTGAGCGTACGGAGCGTGCGGACATCGACCTTCCCCTGCACCAGTCGGCCGTCGTAAGCCACCCAGATAGCAGCCGGCGGAAGATGCTCCAGCGCATCATTCGAATGCGTGGTGAAGATGACCTGGATTCCTCTTTTCCGAGCCGCGAAAAGCAGGTACTCTACAAGGCTAGCGGTTGCTGCGGGATGCAGGCCGTTCTCAATCTCCTCGATCAGGACAAGAGATTCGTCCGGAGCGGTTTCGATACCGTTCACGACGCGGGCGACGCTGGCTTCACCAGCACCGAAGTGAAATTCGGAGTACCGTTCGCCGTTCGGACCGCACGCAGCCAGCATCGCCAGATCCGCGCTGCCCTCCGGATAGACCATTACGTATTCCGCGGATGGCCGGCCAAGGATTCTACTGACCTCTCGGGAGAGGTCCGGTCCCGGGGACGTCTCGCGGCCCGCGGCGAAGGTTCCGCTGATGAAGCGGGCGAAGCTCTTCCGCTCACTGGCCGGCACGGTCCGATCCACCCCGAACCGCACGACCGGGCGGCCCACAGCCCGACCGCGGTCCCATCGCTGGGACGAGAACGTCGCCGTCCGGTAGGTGACGTGCTTCGCCTTGCCGTCAATCAGCTGATAGCCGATCTTCCACTCTTTCATGCCGGCGTCGTAGGAACCACTACGAGGGAATACCTTGTGTATCTCGATATCGCGGTGCACCAACGCCGCAGCGCCCAGAACCGTGCTCTTGCCACCGCCGTTGGGGCCGATGACGGCCGTCACCGGGAAATCGAAGGTGATTTTCTGTCCGACGAATCCCCGTAGCCTTTCCAGGTGCATCTCCAGAAGGTAGTATCGGTATCCCCGTTTCTCGACCCGGGTGGCGAGATTACTCACGTCGCTGTCGCGGAACTCGCTTCGCAGCCCAGATGGCCGGCGCACCTGCTCATGGCGGGATTGTTTCCTCATGCCCACTCGCTCCGGGACGGCGGATCAGCCGCGGGCCCGGCCGATGGCGTCATGGCTGAGCCGGAATCCAAGGGTGTCCTCCACGATGCTATCGGCAATGTCCTGCCGAGTGGCCCTGCTCAGCGTCACGATGTTGAAGGCAGTGGCGATGCCGCGCAGCTGCTCCTTGGTGATACGGTCGGCGGTGAGGAAGTCGTTCGCATCCTGGCGGTTCGCCATAGCTCCCAACCGCGCGCGCAGATCGGCCGGAGTAAGGGCCAGCGCCCTCGGCGTCGACTTTCTTCTGGTGCCCCCGGGCGCCCTGGGCGTCCCGGTCTTCCTGCGCTTCCTATGCTTCCCGGCCGCTCCGGACGGCTCGGCCGCGCTGGCAACTCCCGGCATCCGCGGGGCCGCGGCTGCCGACACCTCTGGTTGCGGCAGGTCCGACGCTGGCGGCATAGCCGGCTCAAACGTCGTGTCCAGCTCCGGCCTCGTACCCGGCTCTGGCGCCCGGTCCGGAACCACTGGCGGCGGTTCGGTCGGTACCGGTGCCGGCGGACCTAGTGGTTCTGCCCTCCCAACCTCCAGCGCGAGACGCGCCCTGCCGTCGGCCAGATCCGCGCACTGCGCTGGGCTCAGCGAGCGTAGGAAGGCGGTCAGGCGCTCAAGTACAACGGTCACGGTACCTAGGGCGTCAGGCACGTTTTCCCCACAGGCTTGCCATGAATTCCTGCGAAAGATGCTGCAACTCGCGAGCTGCGCCGCGGCGCGCACCAGAGCCGAGGACGGCCGGCCGACGCTGTGCGCTGGCCTCGCCAAAGGTCGTCTTGTTCTCGCTGATCTTTGTCTCGAACGACCGCAGACTTAGCGACTCCACTCGCCGCACCGGCTCGTCGCTGACTGAGATGAGTTTCAGGTTGCGGCTCTGTGCCATGGTGAACACAACGCCGAGAAATTCCGCTCGAGCCTTGCCAGCCGACTTGACTGTTCCAGCGGAAGCGTCCAGTTGCCAGTTGTACTCCCGCTTCAGCTCTTGCACCCGGTGCACGAGCGCGGAAATACCGTAGGTGGACAGGTGGTCGGGACGGGTGGGAACCAGAATGAAGTCGCTCGCGATGACCGCTGCCCGGGTAAGCATTCCAAATGCGGGTGAGCAGTCCAGGACAACAAGATCATAGCGCGATATCGGCCCGGATCGCAGGCAGGCACCGAGACGACTGTGCACCTCGACGTAGACCTCGGCACGCCCGCTGGCGCAGTTCTTGCAGCCGGCCTCGGCTGCGAGAGTCAGCTCCAGATCGACCAGACCTCCATCCGCCGGGATGAGACCGAGCTCGCCGCGCTTTTTCGCGACGTCGGCACGCACCGTGGTTGGCTGCAGCACGAGCCGGGCGAGATCGGCGCCCAGCGTTCCGGCTGCGGAATGTTCGAGCCAGCGCCGGATGGTCGGACTATCGGACATCTCTGGCTGCCAGCCGTCCGGCGAAAAGAAGCTGTAGGTCAGACTGGCTTGCGGGTCGAGGTCTATGAGCAGCACCTTCTTCCCCGACAACGCTGCGGCCGTCCCGAGGTTTGCCGCCAACGTGGTCTTCCCCACACCGCCCTTACTGTTCAAGAAGGAGACGATCTTCACCGTACCCCCAGCTCCCACTTGGTTAAGTGACATGCGTGTACACCACGAACCAAGGGGTAACAGTAACCCACCGGGACACTATTGTCAGCAAAGTTGAATATCTCATCCACTTCCGTGACGACCCGACTTGCGTCAAGGTTTGATGATCTTGCTTATTGCGAGGTGTGAGCTGGGGTTTTGGTTAATGGGCGCGCACTCATCGAGGTGACGGGCGTGGTTTGACCTGTCGAAGCATGACCCTTATGTACGTTATGTGAAGACGGCGTCGTAGCTGCGGGCGGCGCAGACCGTGTACTCGCAGCATCGAGAGTCGCGGGAGATCGAGCGGATCAGGTCGGCGCACACCGAAGTGGATCCCCCTGGTCACAGACATGTCATGTTCCACGATGGACAGCGAATCCGGTGCGCACGGCAGCCATGCGACCCGCCCGCTACAGAATCAGGCTCGCGGCCACGGTAGCCCCCAGCTCCCAGCACGCCTCTCGATCATTCGCGTCCAGGGTGCCGAGCACCGTCACCGGCTCATGCAACCGCTTCCACTTCAGACCGGTGGCGATCGTCTCCACGCTCCGGACCGCGCCCGTGGTGTCGGAACCACCGTGGACGTACAGGGCGTACGGCCGGCCGACGGTGGCCTCGAGCACGGGGTAGTAGATCTGGTCGAAGAAGTGCTTCAGAGCCCCTGACATGTAGCCGATGTTGGCCGGCGTCCCGAGCAGGTAGCCGTCGGCGGCCAGCACATCAACTGCGGTGGCCGCCAGGGCCGGGCGTACCACGACCTCCACGCCCTCGATCGCCTCGTCCCTGGCACCAGCGAGCACGGCCTCCAACATCGCCTGCATGGACGGTGACGGGGTGTGGTGGACGATCAGCAGGGTCGGCATCGGGCCTGATGCTATTGCCTCGGCCTGGCGCCGTGAGCCCACCCGACGTTTCAGTGCCGATCAGGCCACGCGATCAGTTGTCCACCAGGGAGAAGGTGCTCGTTCCAGAGAGAACACGCCCCGGGGGGCGAGGCGGCGACCGGGAATCGTTGCACCGTGTCGGTGGCGGGGTGGTAGACGATCCGCTCGCACCCCACGCCCCGCCGCCGCTGTACATACCAGTAGGTACACTATTCAGGTGAGCACGGTGGATCGTCTTGTCGAAAGCACGCGCGAACTGTTGTGGGAGCGTGGCTATGTCGGCACGAGCCCCCGGGCCATCCAGCAGCGTGCGGGGGCCGGGCAGGGCAGCATGTACCACCACTTCAGCGGCAAGCCGGAGCTGGCGCTGGCCGCGATCACCCGCACCGCGGGCGAGCTGCGCGCCGAGGCCGAGAGGCAGTTCGCCGCGCCCGGCACGGCCGTCGAACGCATCACCGCCTACCTGCGCCGCGAGCGCGACGTGCTGCGCGGCTGCCCGATCGGCCGGCTCACCCAGGATCCGGACGTGATGGCCGACCCGGCGCTGCGCCGGCCCGTCGAGGAGACCTTCACCTGGCTGCGCACCCGCCTCGCCGCGGTCCTCACCGAGGGGCGTGATCGCGGCGAGCTGGACGCGGCGCTCGATCCGTCGGCGACGGCGTCCACCATCGTCGCGGTCCTGCAGGGCGGCTACGTCCTGGCCCGCGCGCAGAACTCCCCCGCCGCGTTCACCGAGGCCGTCGACGGCGCGCTCGGCCTGCTGTCCACGGCTTCCCGCACCCCGCAGTCCGGATAGCCCGCCCGGCGAGCAGGTCCATCCCACGGCACGACCGAGAGGACGACCGTCGATGTACGCGAAGCAGTACGAGATCACCCTGCCCGCCGACTACAACATGGAGATCATCCGGCGGCGGGTGGCCGGGTCCGGATCCGCCCTCGACGACCGCGCTGGCCTGGGGCTCAAGGCGTACCTCATCCAGGAACGTGGCGTCGCCGGTGCGTCCGTCAACCAGTACGCTCCGTTCTACCTGTGGACGGACATCGGTGCGATGGGACGGTTCCTCGTCGGCGGGGCCGGCTTCCAGAACATCATCCGCGACTTCGGGCGCCCGGCGGTCCACCACTGGATGGGCGTGGCCGCCGTGGCCGGCCCGGCCCGCACCGCCACCCCGAGGGCCGCGTCCCGCCTGGTCGCCGCGCTGCCCGCCAACCAGGCCCGCCTGACCCACCCGACCGACGGCGGCGAGGACGACGACCAGACGAGCCGGGTGGCGGCGGAGATCGAGCGCCTCACGAACCTGGCCCGCCACGAGGACGTGCACACCGCGGTGCTCGCGCTCGATCCCCGGCACTGGCAGCTCGTCCGGTTCGTCCTGTGGCGCGACGGCGCGTCAGTGGACGCGGAGGCCACCGAGACCTACGAGGTCCTGCACCTGTCCGCGCCGCACCTGCCCGACCTGCCCCGCGGCCGCGCCTGGTAGGCCGGCCGACGGTCACCCGCCGAGGGGGGAGCCGCCGGCCGGTCCAGCCGCGCCGCACGGTCCGGCCGGCGGTCGCCGTATGAGGCGGCCTTCGCTACCAGGCGAAGTGCTCGGGTGCCGTCCGGTAGCCGGGGAAGATCTCGTCCAGCCGGGCGAGCGCCTTGTCGTCCAGGGTGACATCGAGGGCCCGGACGGCATCGTCCAGCTGCTGGGAGATGCGCGGGCCGACGATCGGCGCGGTGACGGCCGGCTGGTGCAGCAGCCAGGCGAGCGCGACGTCGCCGGGCTCCTGGCCGAGCTCGGCGGCGAAGTCCTCGAAGGCCCCGATCTGGGTGCGATGGGCCTCCAGGGCCTGCGCGGCGCGGCCCTCGACCCGCCGCCTGCCCTCGCGCTCCTTGCGCAGGACGCCGCCGAGCAGACCGCTGTGCAGCGGAGACCACGGCAGCAGGCCCACGCCGTAGTGCCGCGCGGCGGGCAGCACCTCCAGCTCGATCTCGCGGGTGAGCAGGTTGTAGATCGGCTGCTCGCTGACCAGGCCGAACGTGCCGCGCTGGGCGGCGGCGGCCTGCGCGGCGGCGATGTGCCAGCCGGCGAAGTTGCTGCTGCCGACGTAGAGGATCTTGCCGGCCGTGACGGCGACGTCGATGGCCTGCCAGATCTCGTCCCATGGGGTGGCGCGGTCGACGTGGTGGAACTGGTAGAGATCGATGTGGTCGGTCTGCAGGCGGGTCAGGCTCGCGTCCAGGGCACGGCGGATGTTGAGTGCCGACAGCCTGCCCTCGTTGGGCCACTCCCCCATCGGGCTGTAGACCTTCGTCGCCAGCACCGTGCGCTCCCGGCGCCCGCCGCCCTGCGCGAACCAGCGGCCGATGATCGACTCGGTGTAGCCCTTCCCCTCGCCCTGGCCCGACACGCCGGCCGAGTGCAGGCCGTAGGCGTTGGCCGTGTCGAAGAAGTTGATGCCGTACCCGTGCGCCGCGTCCATGATCGCGTGGGAGTCGGCCTCGCTGGTCAGCGGACCGAAGTTCATCGTGCCGAGGCACAGCCGCGAGACGGACAGACCGGAACGGCCGAGCTGGGTGAACTGCATCGTCGGCGGGGTCCTCTCGATAAGACAGACGGGTGGAGCACCGGCACCCCCGAGTCTCCACCTTCGAGCGCGCTCCAGGTCAAGCAGGACCACGGGCCAGGTCGCCGACGAGGATCCTCCATTCCCGGTGGCCCGGCTCGGCCGCCGGCCACAACCCGACCGGCGCGCGCGCCGGCCCGCTCGGGCCGGCGTGCAGCGCGGCGGCCAACGCCGGGCCGAGGTAGGGGGCGAGCAGCCTCGCGTACGTGTCCGAGAGATGGCTCCAGTCGCGGTAGACGAGCACGTTCCCGACGACCAGCGGGCAGCCGTCGGCGGTGCACAGCCAACCGGCCGGGTCGACGAGCAGCGCGCCGCCCTCGCGAGCCCCGCGGTTGTCGATCTGGCGCGCCGACGAGGCCAGCCTCGACGCGGCGATCGACACCGCGCACGCCGAGATCCTCGCCGGGTGCCGCGCCAGGCAGTCGAGCACGTTGAACCCGGGGAACGGGGTGTCCCGGAGGAAGACGACCGCGGCGCCCGTCGCGCGCAGGTCGCGCACCAGCCCGGCCAGCACGCCCGGGCCCCGGCCGGCCAGGCGGTCGCGGGCCTGCGAGCCGACCACGACCAGGTTCGGCCGCAGCCGGGCGATCGTCCGCAGGACGTCGGCCCGCCAGGTGTCGCACTCGGTGTACGGCCGGCCGAGAGTGTCCTCGATGTAGTCCCGGTACGGCGCGGGCGGGCAGTCGGCCTTGGCGAACAGCAGGACCCGCCAGTGCCGTTCCCTTCCGATGGTGTCCAGCGGCGCGGACCACTGGCTGGCGTGCGAGTCGCCGAACAGCACGACGGTCGTCCGCCCCGCCGGGTCCCCGACGACGCAGCCGGCCGGCGCGGTCTGCGCGAACATCGCGAGACACCGGTTCGCCTGGCGGTCGTCCTGCGCGGTGCCCAGGGAGGGTGTGAGGTCAGGCGGCAGACGGTCTACCCGCAGCGCACGCGCGAGCAGCGGGGTGAGCGGGCTTGCCGTGACGCCAGTGAAGCGGGATTCCGCCGACGCCCTGGCCAGGTCGGCCCGCAGCACGCTCTCGGCCGCCGCCGGATCGTGCACGTGCGCGGCGGACGCCGGGTCCCCCAGCGGGCGCGCCGGCCCCGCGGCGGTGCCGCCCGGCACCGAGACCAGGGCCACGGCCAGGATCGAGCTCACGCAGACCGCCGCCGCGCACGACGCGCCGAGCCCGAGCCCGAGCAGGGGGCGGCGGACCAGTACGGGCCGGGACCGGGCCGGCCTCTCCACCAGGCGATAGGTGACCACGGCCAGCAGCAGCGAGGCCAGGGCGGCCGCCGCCCGTTGGCCGAGGGCCAGCGGACGGCCGGTCGCCTGCGCCCAGATCTGCAGCATCGGCCAGTGCCAGAGGTACCAGGAGTAGCTGAGCCGGCCGAGGAGTCGCAGCGGTGCCCGGCCCAGCAGCAGTTCGGCACCGAGCGCCGGCGCGGCGCAGCCGCCGGCCAGGACGCAGGCCGTCGCGA
The DNA here is from genome assembly GCF_059816245.1 of Frankia sp. RB5. Classification (NCBI taxonomy): domain Bacteria; kingdom Bacillati; phylum Actinomycetota; class Actinomycetes; order Frankiales; family Frankiaceae; genus Frankia; species Frankia sp. RB5. Next base: position 51,517 of record NZ_JCBATA010000035.1, on the reverse strand, counting down.
GCACGGGCAGCACCGCGGCGACGCCCGGGAACGGCACGCCCCGATCCAGCAGGAACGCGGCGGTGAGGATCCCGGCCAGGCCCAGCCAGCTCAGCGGCGACGCCACCGCGGGGCGCAGCCGCCCGAAACTCGCCGTCCCGGTCGCGACCAGTGCGCCGACCGCGGGCTCCCAGATCCGGGTGTGCCCGCCGAAGTACGCCCAGGGCGCCGACCGGGCCGTCACGATCACACTGAGCGCGAACGAGCCGCCGGCGACGGCGAGCAGGGCGATGACCACCGCGCGGTCCGCGCCCCGCGGCCTGACCCGACCGGCCTCGTCCCCCGCCCGCCGCCCGCCGCGGGAACGGGCACCGGCGAGCCCGGCAGCAAGGGTGATCAGGACCGGCCAGACGAGGTAGAGCTGTTCCTCCACCGCCAGCGACCAGTAGTGCTGGAACACGGACGGCGGGCCGCTGGCCCGGAGGTAGTCGGTCCCGTCCCGGGCGAGCACAAGGTTGATGAGCGACAGCGCCGCCCAGATCCCCTCGCGTGCGCTCTCCCGCAGCCGCAGCGGCGACAGCCAGGCCCACGAGGCGGCCGTCGTCGCGACGATGACCAGCGCGGCCGCGGGCATGATGCGGCGCGCCCGGCGGGCGTAGAAACGCGCACACGAGATCCGCCCGGTTGTCGCCCGTTCCCGCAGCAGGTACCGGGTGATGAGGAAACCGGAGATCACGAAGAAGACGTCGACACCGACAAAGCCACCCCGAACACCCAGCGCCGCATGGTCGAGGACGACGAGCAGCACCGCGACCGCGCGCAGGCCCTCGATGTCCGGCCGGAAGGGGCGCTCCCGACCCGCCGCGCCCCGTGGATCCAGGGTCGGTTCGGCTGCCCGCCCCACCCAGCCGGTCCGGCTGTCCAAGCCCGCCGCCGACACATCGGCGCTCCCCCCGACCGGGGCCCGGGACGACATCTCCCGATCACGTCACAGTGTCGAGCGGCACCTGGCGATAGTCGCGTGACGCTCCCCCGCGCGCCATTCGGCCGGTCGGCTCCGTCACGTCCGCCGGCTATGACCGTCCGGTGTGCTCGGCGGGGTGGGGGCCCCGCCCGCGTCCACGATCTCGGCCGCGTCGGCGTGTCGCCCAGCTCCTACCGCGCCGAATCTCCCACCAGTTGTCCTTACCATCCCTCTACGGGGGAAGACGATTGATCCGGGCATCGCGGATGCCATACCGCGTCATGGGGATATCCACGATCCGCGCCCACGGACAGATCTTCCGCGCGGCGCGCGAGGAGTGGGGTGGGAGGACTCGCCGGTCCGCACCGGCACGGCGGCCACCTCCACTCGCCGTATTAGCATCCGCACGGTCGAGAGCCGACAGAGATCCCCCATGGAGATGCCGTGACAGATTCTCCCAACCTGGTCATCGCCGCCGCAGAATGGCTCGGCGGGAACGAATACTGGGCAAACTTTCGGGTCGTCGTCACCAACTACACCGACGAGGACGTGGTCGATCCGGAGATCGCTCTTTTCCTGCCACAGCCGCTGCAGATCCTCAACAACTACGGCCTCGTCTGGAGCCCCGCCAACCATCCGGTGACCAGCGTCACCGGACGTCTTGTGGCCGAGCGGAAAGTCATCCGGGCCCGGATGTCCCAGGAATTCGTCCTGTCCGTGCAGAACGGTGGCTCCGGCGCCGGGTCCGATCCGGCCCTGTTGCCGGAGCGGTTCACCGTCAACGGGCAGGACGCGAATCCGCCCGTGGACGACGAACCGCCGACCGTTCCCGAGAAGCTGCGCGCCGACGCCTGGGCGCCGCACAGCCTGCACCTGGTCTGGGAGCCGTCCTCCGACAACATCGCCGTGGCCCGCTACGAGATCTTCTACCGGACCGCGGCGGGCGAACCCCGCAGCGTCACGGTGCCGGGCCCCGAGGGCAGGGTGTCCGGCCTGAGCGCCTCCACCGAGTATCTGCTGTCGGTGCGGGCGATCGACATCTCCGGCAACGTGTCCGAACGGTCCGACGAGGTCAGCGCCTCCACCACCCAGCCGCTGCCGGACGGAGGAACCTGGGACGCGCCCCGGGCACCCTTCGTCGACTACACCGCGTGGCCCAACCCGAAGGTCTCCGAGTACGGCCGCGACTCCGGAGTCGACAGCTTCTTCACCGGCTTCCTCGTCGCCCAGCCCGGCGGGGACAGAAAAGTCTACTGGGGCGGCTACAAGGACTATGGAGATGCCACGACAAGCGCCTTCGGAAAGGAGGACTTCGCCGCGTTCAGGGCGCAGGGGGGAACCGTTGTCCTTTCCTTCGGAGGAGCCTCCAACGTACCCCTGGAGGAGGTCGAGACCAACATTTCCAGGATCGTCGCGACCTACGAGGCCATCCTTTCGAACTACCAGGTCAGCCACATCGACTTCGACTTCGAGGGCGCCTTCATTCACAACACGCCGGGCCTGGAGCGACACGTCGCCGCGATCTCCCAGGTGGTGCAGTCCCGTCCCGGCCTGAAGATCTCCTACACGCTGCCCGCCGACGGTGCCCCCGGCTCCCTGGAGGGCTTCAACGACGGCGGGGTGCGACTGTTGCACCTGCTCGCCGGTGCCGGCGTCCAGCCGTCGCTGATCACCGGAATGCTGATGGAGTTCGGGCAGACCTCGCCCCCGGACGCCTACCAGTGCTGCGTCATCGCGCTGAACGGCATGTTCACCCAGATCGCCGCCGCCTGGCCGGCGTGGAACGACCAGAAGGTCTGGCGGCGCATCGGGGCCTGCCCGATGTTCGGCCGGCATATCAACGGCAAGGTCTTCACGCTGGAGAACATGCGCCAGCTGGCCGATTTCGCCCGGGAGCACAACCTCGGCGCGCTCTCCGGCTGGGACGCGACCCGCGACCGCAACCAGGGTCTCCTGCCGGAGTGCAGTGATTTCAACGGCAACGACCTGGCGAAGTGCACGTATGTCGAACAGAACTCGTTCGACTTCTCGAAGATCATCGCAGGCTACCGGCCGGCCGACACGCGCTGACCGGAGCCCGCCACCGCACGCGCATCGACCGGGGCCGCGGGACCGTTCACCACCCGGCGAGCGCGGCGCTGACACGCCGCGTTCGCCGGGGTCTGTTCCCGCCCCGTGAGGTGTTCACGCAGCCAGACGTTTCCACCTCAGGTGTAGGCCAGGGCTTCTCGTGCGGGTCACACGTTGGCTCGTTCGCCGCAGGATCTGCGGGCGACCAGTGCGGGTTCGAAGACGATGCTGACCGGCTCGGCGGGGGGGTCCACGACGAGTTCGGCTGCCCGTCGGCCCATCTGGTAGGAGGGCTGAGTGATCACGCTGATGCCGAGCGCGGGGGCCCAGGAGAAGTCATCCATCGTCAGGAAGGCGATGTCGTCGGGGATAGTGATCCCTCGCGCGGTCAGGGCCGTATGGACGGCGACGGTCAGGCGGCCGGCCGTGCAGGCGAGCGCGTCCAGCGGCCTGCGTCGATCGTCCGCGCGCGCGAGGAGAGTGCCGACGGCCCGGTCGACCTCCTCCTCCGTGGTCGCGACGGTCACCGCCTCCTCGGCCAGGGACCGACCTCGTTGCGTGAAAGCCTGCCGCAGCCCCGCGACGCGCTCGATCTGGGACGGGCGGCCCCCGGAGGTGACGACACCGATGGACGACCGCCCGCACTCGATCAGGTGCATGGCCATCAGACGACCGGCCCCGACGTGATCCAGACTGACCGAGTGCAGACCGGACGGCGGATCCTGCGCGGTGCGCGCCACGATCACACAGGGCGTACCGTTCTCGGCCATGTGTCGGGTGCGGCTGTCGGTCCTCTCGTCGGTCGTCGTGACAAGCCCGCGCACCCGATGCTCGTCCATCATCCGAACGAGGTCGACCTCGTGATCGACGTTCCGGAAGGTGTTGGCGACCATGACGAGGCTGTCATTGGCGGCGGCCACGTCGTCGATGCCGCGCAGGAGGCCGAGATAGAAGGGGCTGCTCAGGTCACGGATGACAACGCCGAGTGCGTTGGAGCGGCCGGCGAAGATGCCCCTGGTCAACGCGTTGGGGGTGTATTCGAGACGGGTGACCGCATCCCACACTCTGGTGGCCGTCGCCTCCGTGGCGACTCCGCCGTTGAGGACGCGGGAGACTGTGGCGGTGGACACGCCGGCGCGCGCGGCGACGTCGCCGATGGTGACCCGCTTCGCCATGGTTCCTCCGCCGGTTTCGGGGGGCCGCTGGTCAGCGCGTGACGCGCCGGCCGGCTCGGACAACGACCTCGCCGCCGATCATGACCGTATCTACCGAGTGCAGCCGCGCGGGATCCGTCACCACCAGGTCGGCGATCGCTCCCGGCACGACACGGCCACGCCGAGGAGCCAGACCCTCGATGGCGTCGGCGACGTTGGCGGTCGCCATCGCGATCGCGGCCGGGAGACTCACGGCACCCGCGCGGACGGACTGGTCGATCGCCAGCAGGATCGGGTCGTGGTGTCCACCCGCGTAGTCGGTGGAGATCGTGTCGACCAGTCCTGCGCAGAGCAGCGCGTAGAGCAGCTCCGGGCCTGTCGTGAGGCGGCGGGCGCCGAACGTGTCGAGCGTGGAGACATCCACGATCGCGCCTGCCTCCTTGAGTCGTTCGGCGTGGACCAGAGCCTCGCGGAGCTCAAAGCTCGAATGGTTGGAATGCCCGGCGATCAGGGTCACGTCCGTCCTCGCGATGGCGGCGACCTGGGTCATCGAGGCGGCCGCATTGTGCACCAGGACCGGGACACCCAGCGCGCGGGCCTGCTCGGCCGCCTCGGCGAGCCCGCGCAGAGCGACGTCGAACGCGGGCAGCACAATGGATGAGACGAGTTCGCGCACCTCCGCCACCGACAGCCTGCCGGTCAGGCCCGCGGCCGCGAGTGCCTGCTCGACGGCGTCCCGGTCGAACGCTGACGACGCGATGTGCCGACCCAGCACCGCGATCTTCAGCCCGTTCGCCTGCCGCGCAGTGATCGTCACTCCGGTGCGTCTCTCGACCTCGGCTGGGATGTACAGGTAACTCGCCCCGCCCCCGCCGAGGGTGTGCCCTGCCCCGATCTCGCCGAGCGCGACCGCACCGGCGCCGACGGCCCGACGCGCGGTGAACCTCTGGTTCGCCTCAGTGAGACCGCTGCCGTCCGCGACTGTCGCCGCCCTCAGACATGCCGGGGTGTTGCAGGAGGCCAGCCCGATGTTGACCGGGTGCGCTTCGTCGGTGCTGGCGAGATCCGCCGCGGTGACGAAGCCGTCCACGCAGAGCACCGTCGTCGTCCCCTCCAGCAGGTGTCGGTCGAGATTGGCCAGCACCTGCTCGCGTGGCAGGGCCACATGCCCGCTGGGGAACAGCGGTCCGTACGCGGTGCCGTGGGTGTGGTTGTTGATGAGACCGGGAATCACCAGCATTCCGGCACCGTCGACGATCTCGTCGGCGGTGCCGTAAGCCTCGGTGGGACGCGAGGGAATGATCTCGCGGACGGTGTCTCCCTCAACGATGATGTCAACGCGACGTCGTGTGTCTCCGCCCCGGCCATCGACCAGATCGCCGCCGTGCAGGACGACTGTGCTCACCGTTGCTCCCCCTGTCGGCTCGCCGGGCGGAACCGCTCGAACCGGAACGCGGCCAGGGCATCGTCCCGGTCCTCCCCAAGCACCTCGGCGGCGACCAGGTCACCCGCGTGGACGCTCAGGGTCGCGCCGCTGTGCGAGACGGCGAAGTGGAAGTTGGGTAGTTCGACCACGCGTCCCAGCACCGGGAGGCCGTCCCCGGGAATGGGCCGTTCACCGACACGGATGCTTTCCACCGTCGCGGCCCGGGTCCCCGGGTAGAGAGCGCGGCCCGCCGCCAGGATGGTCTCGACCGCTGACGGGTCGACACTGATCTCTCCAGCGCCCGACACACGCACGGCGCCGTCGATCTCGTGGGTATGCAGCAGCAGACGTCCGGCCCCATCCGGACGGAGATGGACGCGCGGCGCGTGCACGACCCGGGACACCGAAACCGCGACCGGGGACGTGTGGACGAGCACGCCACGGGTGTTGCGCATCGGCAGGGCCAGGCCGGCCAGGCCGGCGATCGCGCCGGCTCGCGGCCCCGCGCAGTTCACGACGGCGTCCGCGGAGAGCTGCCGTCCCGAGGCGAGTCGGACCGCACGCACCGTTGCGGCCGTGGTGACCATGCCGATGACCGCATCGCCAGCCACCAGCTCGGCCCCTCGGGATACCGCGCTGGAGAGCAGGTAGCCGATCAGGCGGGCCGGCTCGATCCACCCCTCGCGCGGAAAGTAGGCGATCCCGTCCGCGGGAAGTTCTCCGGGGGCGATGTCCGGCTCGAGACGCAGTACCTCGGCCCGGCTCAGCCAGCGCGCCTCGTATCCGTAGTCGAGGACACCGCCGACCTTCCTCCGCAGGCGCGCGCGCTCGTCGTCGTCGTCGGCCCACTGGAGGTTGCCGCCCTCGTGGTACCAGTCGCTGCCGGGCACCCGCGCCGCCAGTCGCTGGTGGGCTTCCATCCCCGCGACGCCGAGATCATGATAGGAGCGCGGGTGCTTGGTGGAGGAGTTGGTCCACGAGAACGTCGAACCGGAGGTACCACCCGCCGGTGCACCAGCGTCCACGAGAACGACGCTGGCGCCTCGCCGCGTCAGCGAGGCCGTCACCGCCGCACCGTAGACGCCCGCACCGATGACGACCACTTTCGGGATCATGCTGATCCTTCCTTCCTCGGCCATTCGGGTGAGCGGAGGAGAGGGACAACCGGCGGGGGCGGGGGTCGGCAACGTCTGGTCCACGCACCCAGCGACGACGGGAACCCATGGCCGACGGCCGAACGCACGGCTCGCCCGGATCGGTGACAGCGATGCAACCTGCGACGCAGCCAAGTCTTACCGCCAATGTAACTAGTTACATTGGCCAAGAAAATTGTAGGTATGCACGTTCAGGTAGGTCAACGGGTAAGGGGAAACAAAGCCCCGGCCCGGTTGAGACGACCACCCGGAGGGGCGCGGTGCGCGCCACCATGTGGGCCGAGCTGCTCGACGCCCACCGGTCCGGCCGGGTCCGCGCCGCGGCGGTTCGGGCCAGCGACGTCTTCGGCCCCGGGGTCCGCGACTCGGCGTTCGGCGAGGCGGGTTCGGTGCCGCTGTCGGCGAGACCCGTCAGTGGCGCGGTCGGTTCCGGGCGTGTCAGGCGGTGCCGTAAGGGTCGCGGAGGGGCTGGGCGGCGAGGGCGGCGCGGACGGAGCGTGCGGCTTGGGCGGTGGGGCCCGCGGCGAGGTAGCGCTGAGTGCGGCCGTGGCCGACCTCCTCGATCAGGCCGGCGGCCTTGAGTCCCTGCAGGTCGCGGATCGCCTGGTCGCGGGTCAGGCCCTCGTCGCGCATGTACGTGGTGCGACGCACCCCCTCCGGCCGGGTCGCCGCGTACAGGGCGGCGATGGTGCGCTCGCCGAGCCCGGCTGCTGCGGCCTGGCCAGCCAACGCTTGCCAGACTTCGGCCGCGATGTCGAGGCGGCGCTGGACCAGCTGGGCCTGCAGGTGGTGGGCACGCAGGCAGAAGCGCAGCCAGCCGTGCGCGTCGCGTTCTGGCTGGAAGCTTCCACCCTGGGCCTCGCCCAGCGCGGCGTAGTACATGGCGGTGTTGTGGGGGGACGATCCGAGCCACTCCTCGATGCTGGAGAACTCCGGCGCGAGGATGAGATGCCGGGCGAGCACCAGGGTGTGCAGGCAGCGAGCCATCCGTCCGTTCCCGTCACGCCAGGGATGGATGCTGACAAGGTTCAGATGTGCCATGGCGGCCCGGACGACGACGGGGGCATCCAGGTCACCGCCTTGGAGCCAGCCGCACAACTCGTCCATGAGCTCGGGCACGCGCTCGGCGTCGGGCCCGGTGTAGACCGGTGGATTGTCGGGCGCGCCGGACACCCAGATCGACCCAAGCCGGTACCGGCCCGGTGACCGGTCGAGATCCCCGCGAAGCATCATGAAGTGCAGTGCTGACAGCAGCATCGGGTGAAATCCGAAAACCTCGAATCGGGCGGCCTGAAGTACATAGGTCAACGCGTCCGCATAACCGGTGACCGCGGCACGGGTATGCGCGTCGTGTGCCGTCGGCATCTCCTCGCCGGCCGCGACCGCCTCGGCATCCGCCACGTCGACGGTGTAGCCCTCGATCGTGTTCGACCCCCTGATCGCGCCCGCGATCAGGCTGCGCCGCAGCTGCCCCAGCCACCGCCGCGGTTCGGCGACCTGGTGGCGCAGCTCTCCACGGAATTGGTCGAGTTCGGTCAGCACCCGCTCGTCGGCCGTGTCGACCTCCGGCACTCGAAACAGCATGCGACAATGCTACGCGCCTCGTCGCCTCGTCGCCTCGTCGCCTCGTCGCCTCGTCGCAGAGCCGGAGCCGGAGTCGGAGTCGGAGTCGGAGTCGGAGTCGGAGTCGGACACTCGATGCCAGACACGGGCCTCGCGGCCACGGTCGCGCCCAGCTCCCAGCAAGGCCTTCCGATCCTTCGCGTCCGGCGTGCCGATCACGTCACGGCTCGGGCAGGCGCCCCCACATCCGGCCCGTGGCGATCGTCTCCACCCACGCCGGCCTGGAAGCGCCGCGTCGCCGCTGCCCGCGACGGGTTGATCGACCCGTCAGCATTCCGGCACCAGCACCGGCGCCGCGAGGTAGGGCTGGTCCTGCGCACTGGGTGGCAGAGTCGATACCGTGAACGACCGGATCGTGGGATCATGGCCTGAGGCACCACAGTTCGACGGGAGGCGGGGGGCGTGCTGGCGCCGCTGGCAGAGGGCGATCCGCGGGCGGTCGGCACGTACCGGCTACACGGGCGGCTCGGCGCCGGCGGCATGGGTGCCGTCTATCTCGCCTTCGGCACGGACGACCGGCCGGCAGCCATCAAGATCATCCGACCCGACCTGGCCGCGGATGCGGACTTCCGGGAACGCTTTCGTCGGGAGATCGCCGCCGCCCGTCGGGTGCGCGGCCGGTACGTGGCCGAGGTGCTCGCGGCCGACCTCGACGCCGACCGGCCGTGGATGGCCATCGAGTACGTCGACGGCGTCAGCCTCGCCCGGGCCATCGCGGAACGGGGCTGCCTCAGCGGCCCTCGGCTGGTCGCCTTCGCCGCGGGCCTCGCGAGTGCGCTCGCCGCCGTCCACGAGGTCGAGCTCGTCCACCGTGACCTGAAGCCGGCGAACATCCTGCTCGCCTGGGACGGTCTGAAGGTCATCGACTTCGGCATCGCCCGGGCGCTGGACGAGACGGCCTACACCCGCACCGGTGAGATCCTCGGAACAGTGGCCTGGATGGCGCCCGAGCAGCTTCTCGGCGAGCGCGTCGGCGCGCCCGCGGACGTGTTCGCCTGGGGGCTCTGCGTGGCCTTCGCTGCGACGGGGCGTCGGCTGTTCGCCGGGCCGCAGACGGACACGCCGATCGCGTCGGCGCTGCGCCGGCTAAGCGTCGAGCCCGACCTCGGTGACCTGCCGAGGAACCTCGAACCGCTGCTGCGGCGCGCGCTGGCACGGGACCCCGACGCGCGGCCGGGCGCGATCGACCTGATCGGCGAACTGGCCGGCGAGAAGATCGCCGGGCTGTCCGGTGCCGAAGCAGCCGTCCGCCAGCTCGCCGAGGACGCGGGGTTCCTGTCGGACGCCCGGACCGCCCCCGTGGCATCGGCGCCACCCCCAGACCTGACGGAACCGCCGGCGAAGCCCGATCCGGGAGAACCGCAGGCGAAGCCGGACCAGGCAGCACCGCAGGCGAAGGCGGAGAAAGCGGAGCAGGTCGAGGAGGCGCAGCCGCCGGCGGAGCCCTCGGCCGCGAGTGTGGCGGCGCCGGGCGAGACTCCGCCAGCGCCGGGAGACGGCCCTGCGGGTCCGCCGGTGGAAGCGGGCGGCCAGCCTGACAGCCGGCGGGGCCGTCGCCGGCGGGCCGTGCTGGTCGCAGTGGCGGCGGCGGTCCTGCTGGTCGTTTTCGCCGTGACGGTGTTACTGGTCGGCCTGGGCGGCGGGTCCGGAGAAGCCCTGGCCACCGACGGTGCGCCGGCACCGCACGCGACCCTCGCAGCCACCTCGCGGCAGCCGGCTGGCTCCGCCGACCCGACTGGGAGCGGCGACCGGACCGGGAGCACGAATCCGGCCACCGGTGCACCGACTGCGCCCTTCACCGATGCGTCGCCGGCGCAACCCGGCACCGGTGACCGGCCGACCGGTGGCAGCGCGGAACCGTCGGGGGCAGCCCGTAGCGGCGGCGGCCCGGCGGGCGGCACCGCGGGCTCCGGGCCGGACCAGCGTGCCCAAACCTCTCCCCCGCGCCCGCGCACCAAGCCTACGACCGCCCCGGCGCCGCAACCCGCCCCGGCGCCGCAACCGGCCCCGCAGCCCGATCCGAATGGCGGCACGACCAGCCAGATCGTCTACCACGCCGCCGGCAACTACGCAGGTGTGGTCTGGTTCAACGCGGGAACCGCGAACCCCGCGAAGGGCCGCAACTCCTTCACGGTCAAGGATCTCCTCTGCAACGACGACTGGAGCACCTACGCCGAGTACCGCTACACGGATGCCCAGGGGGCCGCGCACGCCGGTCGGGTCGCGCTCGCCGGCGACTGCGCCCCGGTCGAACGGTCGGACTCCATCGCCGGCCCCCAGCCGGGGATCGTCGCCCTTCGCTGGCGGGGCTGCAAGTGGGACACCAGACAGGTCAGCGCGGACACCTGCGAGCCGTGGACCGCCTCCACCCTGCGCTGATCCCGCCACGACTGCGCGGGTAGCACGGTCGATCGGCGCGCCCCGCGGACGCAGCGACTCGGACAGGAGCCGGCGCTCGCCACGTCCGACTTCACAGCGAGCTAGCCTTGCCGGCGTCCGGCGCTGGTGGCGCCACCGTGGGACACCGCAGGGCACGGTGGCTGCACGCAGAGGGCGGTCTTCGCTACCAGGCGAAGTGCTCGGGGGCCGTCCGGTAGCCCGGGAAGATCTCGTTCAGCCGGGCGAGCGCCTTGTCGTCCAGGTGGACGTCGAGCGCCCGGACAGCGTCGTCAAGGTGCTGCTGGACGCGCGGGTCCTGGTGATCACCCGCCACCAGTTGCGGGCCGAGGACTGCGAGCGCCTGAACCGGCTGGGCTCCGTCAAGATGACGCTGCTTTTCACCTACTCCGGCATCGAGGACCGGCGCATCGAGCCCTACCCGTCCGAGGTCGCGGCGGCCTCGCTGCGTCTGGCAACCGCTGTCCGGCCTCGCCGCTACCGCACGATCTTCTACTGGCGCCCGCTGGTGCCCGGCCTCAACGACACGGACGAGCACCTATCCCGGGCGGCGGAGCTGTCCCGGCACGCCGACGCCACCGTCTTCACCGGCCTCTTCTACCGGGACGAGATCGCGGCCTACTACCAGGCCGCCGGCCTCCCGGAGCCGTACGCCGGCACCGCCCGGCGCAAGGTGGTGCCCGAGACGTTGGAGCGGCGGGTACTGGAAGCCCTCGCCGATCGGGCCCAGCTGTTTCGCAAGACCTCCTGCGCGGTGTCCTACGTCCACGGACTACCCGACTACAACGGGCACTACGGCGTCCGCGAGCTGTGCGACATCTGCCCGGTGGGACAGATCCGGCGGTGCAGTGAGGCCCACCAGGTCCCCACGGCCGAGCAGCTCACAGCCCTGGCCAGCTCCGTCCCGGACGGCGACGGGCTGGAGGTCCTGGACATCACCGACCGCGCCGCCGTGGTTGCCGGCCTCCCTCACGAGCAGCCGCGCTACTTCCTTCAGCACGCTCTCGCCTTCCAGATCCACGACGTGCGCCATCCTCACCTCGGCCGGCGCCACGGCCGCGCCGACATCGGATGGACGGAGCGCGCCGCCTCATGACCGACTGGACGAACCTGGACTACGCCGTCGTCGACGTCGAGGGCAACGGTCAGCAGCCGCCGGACCTGGTGGAGCTGGCGGTCGTGCCCATCACCGCCGGCGTGATCGGGGAGCCGACCGCTTGGCTCCTGCGCCCGGAGCGCCCGATCACCAGCTTCGCCCGGCGCATCCACGGCATCACCAATGCGGCCGTGGCCGCCGCGCCGGTTGTGGCCGACGTAGAGAAGGAGATCCGCGCCCGCCTCGAAGAGATCGCCGTCGTGGCCCACAACGCACACGTCGACCTGGCCGTCCTGCGGCGCACGCTCCCAGGCTGGGAACCACAGGAAGTCTTCGACACGCTGAAGCTCGCCCGGCGACTGCGGCCCGAGCGCGTCAGCTACCGGCTCGGCTCGTTGGTGGAGGCCTTCAACCTGGCCAACGGCCTGGACTCGCAGCTCCGGCCCCACCGCGCCACCTACGACGCCCTCGTCACGGCTCGTCTGTTTGCGTTTCTGGCGAAGAGCCCGGACGGCCGCCCCTTGTCCCTGGACGAACTCCGGGGCCTTCCGCCTGGAGGCGACGATGACTCTGCGACCCTTTTCTGATCACCGCCGGGGGCTGTTTATCAGCATCGACGGACCGAGCGGGGCGGGAAAGTCCACCCTCGTGCACCACCTCGCCCAGCTACTCGTGGCCGCCGGCGAGGACGTCCACATCACCGCCGAACCCTCGACCGGCCCCATCGGCGTGCTGGCCGCCAGCTGACCGAGACCGTCACCGGACACGCGCTGGCCTGCCTGTACGCGGCGGACCGTTACCACCACGTCGAAACCGAAATCCGGCCGCACCTGGAGCTCGGAAAGGCCGTCATCTCCGACCGCTACGTCCCGTCGGGGCTCGTCATGCAGCGCTTCGACGGCCTGGACCCGGCCTTCCTCTGGGCGCTGAACGCCGAGGCCACCCGGCCCGACCTGTGCGTCATCCTCGAGGCCGACCCGGACATCATCGCCCGCCGCCTGGTAAAGCGGGGCGCCCACAACCGCTTCCAGCTTGCCCCGGGCTCCAGCCACGCCGAAGCCCACTTCTACCGCCAGGCCACCGAGCGCTTCGACGTCCTGCGCGTCGACTGCGGCACCCGCCCGCCGGAGCGTCTGGCCGAAGTCATCCGCGACCGCCTCACGGCCTTCTTCGCCGCGCCCGCCATCGAGACGTCGGCGTAGGCACTGCGGCCGAGTCCTCGGCCTCCCATAGACGCGGGACCGGAGGTGCCAGGCGGCGCCCCATGTGGGCGTCGAAGAGACCCTCCACCGGTCCCGCCTGCCCCAACGCACCGTGAAGGAGGGACACCCATGCCTCGAACCGTCTACGGCTACATCAGCTCCGAGCACGCCGACGAGGCCGAAATCGAACGCCTACACGACCAGCTCACCCAGCACGCCAGCGCCGAGGGCCTGACCCTGGCCGAGATCTTTGTGGACCGCCGCATGCCGCCGGGGCGGATCATTCGGCCGGGCCTCACGGTGCTGCTCGACGCCGTCATCCGGTCCGAAGCCGCCGGTGTCCTGGTGGCGGACCTCGATCACCTATCCTCCTTGCCGGCCGTCCGACGGGCGATCGAAGTACAGATTGAGATCCTTGGCGCCGAGCTGCTGACCACCACGGCGCATCCCGGCGCGGCCGGCGCCACCAGTCCACCGACCTCGCCGGCTATCCCGCTCCAGAGGCCGGCATGAACCTCCCCACGGCGGAGGCGCCCCGTCCCACTGCGGGCGTGCGCGCGGGTGTCCACCAGTTCCCATGGACGGCGAGGGGGTGTGGTGATCCGCCGCACGGCCGCACCCGCGGGACCGGTCTCGGGCGACCATCGTCGGCCGCGGACCGGACGACCCTGCTCGCCGCGCATCACCAGACAGACGTGTTCGGGTCGAGGTGGCGCAGCCGGTCGGGGTCGGTGTGGACCTCGATGGCCGCGATCCGACCGGCGCGGACCGTGAAGCCCAGAACGGCGACGACGGGCCCGCCCGACGGGACGACGATGATGCCGGGCAGGCCGTTGACCAGCGCCACCCGCCCGTGGGGCGCCATCGGCGCGAACGTCGACACCCGCGCGCCGACAGCCTGGGCGCCCCGCATCCGGCGGGACGCGACCGGGCCGGTGTCGGCACGCAGCTCGACGTCGGGATCGAGCACCGCGAGCAGACGGTCCAGGTCCCCGTCGCGGGCCGCGGCGCGGAACGCCTCGACGAGGCGGCGCTGGGCGACGGGGTCCACCCCGCGGCCCGGCTCGTCATCCGCGCTCGACGTGCCCACGCTCGCGGGCGCCACGCTCGCGGGCGGCGGATCGCCGGCCGCGCGGGGTTCGCCGCCCGCGCCCAGCTCCAGGGCGCGCAGCCGGCGGCGGGCGCGGCTGGCCAGCTGGGTCACGGCCCCGGGCGAGCGCCCGACGATCGTCGCGACCTCGGTGAACGGCACGTCGAACAGGTCGTGCAGGACGAAGGCGAGCCGCTCGGCCGGGCTCAGCGTGCCCAGCACGGCGACCAGGGCGAGGCCGACGGCGTCGGCGAGCAGGGCCTCCTGCTCGGGATCGGCGCTGCCCAGCGGGGTCACCCGCGGCTCCGGCAGGTGGACCCCGGCCGGCTCCTCGTGGCGGGCGCGACGCGCGCGCAGCTGGTCGAGGCAGAGCCGGGCGACGACGGTCGTCAGCCAGCCCGGCAGGTTCGTCACCTCGTCGAGGTCGGTCCGGTTCAGGCGCAGCCAGGCATCCTGCACCGCGTCGTCGGCCGCGCTGAACGAGCCGAGCAGGCGGTAGGCGACCGCCCGCAGGCGCGGACGCTGCGCCTCGAACACCTCGAGCGCCGTGTCGGTCATGTTCGTCCTCCCGCTTCCGTCATACCGAATGACGACGGGCGACCGTCCGACCTGACACGGCGGACCGGTGCGACCCGGCGGCGAGCCGGACCATCCGACGGGGAGCGGGCCGGGCTGACGGACAGGACCAGGCGGATCCGGCGCGGCCGGCCTGCCTGGCCGAGGAGAGGAGCAGGCACGTGAAGCTGACGATAGTCGCGGCGACCGGTGGTATCGGCCGGCTGCTGCTTGGGCAGGCGCTCGCGGCGGGGCACGAGGTGACGGCCGTGGCCCGCCGGCCGGAGGCGGTCACACCGTCGCCCGGCCAGGTGGTCGCCGCCGACCTGGCGAGCGACGACCCGGAGGTGCTCATCCCGGCGGTGGCCGGGGCGGACGCGGTCCTGTCCGCCCTCGGTGGGCACAGTCGGCAGGACACCGACGTGGCGGCCCACGGCACGGAGACGATCCTGGCGGCGATGCGGGCGACCGGCGTGCGGCGGATCGTCGTCGTCAGCGCCGCGCCGCTGGGCACGATCGCCTCCCCGGCGCGTCCGCGCCCGCCGCGGCACGACCCCGGTGACAGCTTCGCCATGCGCCACGTCATGGGGCCGACGATCAAGGCCGTGCTCCGCGGGCACTACGCGGATCTGGCCCGCATGGAGGACTCGCTGCGCGCGAGCGGCCAGGAGTGGACGATCGTCCGCCCGCCGCGCCTGACCAACGGCCCGCTGACCGCGAGCTACCGCACGGCCCACGGGCGCAACCTGCCCCGCGGCACCTCGGTCTCCCGCGCCGACGTGGCCCACTACATGCTGCACGCCGTCGAGGACCCGGCGAGCGTCGGCGAGACGATCGGCATCGCGCGGTAGCCTCCCGCGCGGACCACCATCCGATTCCGCCCGTCAGGGGCCGGGAAGAAACCGGCACACGTGGTTTCGGCGAGATCCGTGCGGGGCTTTCGTCAGAAGGGCGCGCGTCCCTTGGCCCAGGTTCGCGCCCAGTCGCCGCGAATTCCGGTGGCGTCGAAGTCGCCGAGCTCGGCACCCGCGAACGGATTGTCGAGATAGCGGACCTCGTCATACCGCGGGCCGCGGGGGTCGACCTTCACCAGCGCCAGCCGGTAGCGCGGCGCGGCATTGCGGCCCGTCATCACCTCGTTGTGGGTGACGAAGAAGTCCCGGGCGCCGGCGACGCGGCCCTTGACCTCGATCCGGACGGTCCCGCCGCCGGCGTCGGTCGACAGGATGTCGAAGCCGACGTTGTTGGGTGGCTGCTCGACGGGTACGCGGCCGAGGTCCCGCTCGCGGGCCATCACCAGATCGACGCCACGGCGTTCGACCTCGCGGGAGCTTCGGGCGTCGAGGGAGGCCGCCGCTGGCAGCTCGGCGGCGAGGCCGGCGGCGGGCAGGACGAGGGCGGCGGCGAGCACGAGCGGCGGCCGGGTCGACATCAGGGCCTGCCGGTCGAGCCGCTCGAGGCGGGCGCGCAGCCGGCCGTCGAGGTCGACGGCCTTGCGGTGCAGGCTCTCCGCGGACTCGCGGGGCCGTTCCCCCGCTCGCTCGCGCTCCGCGGCGAGCCGGGCGTCCATGAGCAGGCGGTCCCGCTCGTCCTCCAGCCGGCGCGTCACCAGCTCGCGGGTGCGGGCGAGCTCCGCGGCCCGGTGCGGGCGGACCTCGGCGAGGTAGCCGGGCAGCTGATGGGTGATGATCCAGCTGACGGCCCGGTCCTCGGCGTCGGCGAGCCAGGGCAGCGCGCGCACGGCGGCGCGCGCCGGCCCGTCGGGAACGGCGACGCAGTCCAGGTAGGGCGCGGGCCCGGCCGGGGTGACGGTGCCGGCGCTGTCGACGTGGGCGTAGCTGAAGCGGCGGGCGACGCTGGTGCCGGTGGCGTCGGCGACCTCCTCGATCACGCCGACCAGCAGGTGCGGCTCGCGCAGCGTCGTCGAGGCCAGGACGGTGCCGTGGTTGAGCGCGCCGCCGAACTGGCGGACGGCCTCCGCGAGAACGGCGTCGTGCAGCGGGTGCCCGGGTGCGAGCAGGTCGGCGCGGACCAGCCCGTCGGGTTCGACCCTGCCGACGTCGAAGGCGACCCGGTCGTACCTGGTCGCGATCGGGCCGTGCCGGCCGGCGCGGACGGGTGGCGGGACCGATCCGATCTCGAACCGGCCCGACTCACGTCGGACGATCCGACCGCCGAGGCGGCCGAACGCGGCCCGGAAGGCGAGCTCGATGTAGTGCGGCTGCAGGCGGCGGGCGTGGGCGGCGTCCATCGCGGCGCGCAGCGCGTCGAGGTCGGCGCCGGCGGGGCTCGAGGTGGCCAGCGCCCGCTCGCGCAGCAGCTCGCGCAGGCCGTCGCCGACGTTGCGGTCGATGACCTGGTGCATCCTGGCCCGCACGTCGGCGCGTTCGCCGTACTGGATGGCCTCCATGAGCAGGTCGCGCAGCGGCGTCTCGGTGAAGGCCTCGCCGAGCACGTCGAAGACCCGCCCGCCGTAGGCCCGGCGCATCTCGTCGACCTTCGCCAGCAGCCGGGTGAACACCTCGCCCTCGCGGGTGTTGGTCGCCAGCAGGTTCCACAGCCGGCACACCTCGTGCTGGCCGATGCGGTGGATGCGGCCGAAGCGCTGCTCGATGCGGTTCGGGTTCCACGGCAGGTCGTAGTTGACCATCAGATGCGCGGCCTGCAGGTTCAGACCCTCACCGGCGGCGTCGGTGGCGACGAGGATCTGGCAGTCGGGGTTCTTGGTGAACTCCTCGGTGATCTGGCGGCGCTCCGCGCGGCGTACCCCGCCGTGGATCGCGCGGACCGCGCCAGGCCGGCCCAGCACCGCGCCGATGCGGGCCGTCAGATAGTCGAGGGTGTCGCGATGCTCGGTGAAAATGATCAGCTTGCGGGGCCGGCCGTGGGCGTCGGGTGCGAGGACGTGGCCGCGCAGGATCTGGCTCAGCTCCGTCCACTTGCGGTCGGTGCCGCTCTCCCGCAACCGCCCGGCGGCCTCGATCAGCACGCCGAGCTCGGTGAGCTCGGCTCCGAGCTCCTCGACCGTCTCGGCGGCGGTGGCCGCGTCGAGCAGCCCGTCCTCCAGCCGCTCGGTCTCCTCGGCGCTGTACTCACCGCCGTCCAGGGCGTCGAGGTCGACGGTGAGCTCCCGCTCGGCGTACCGGCCCGCGAGGATGTCTCGGCGGCGGCGTTCGAGGCGCTCCGCGCGGCGGACGAGGGAGCGGTGGATCGCGTCCGGGCTGGACGCCAGCCGGCGCTGCAGCACCGTGAGCGCGAAGCCGACGGTGGTCCGCCGGGTGCCGCCGATCCGCTCCGCCCGGTTCATGCCCTCCCGGACGTAGGCGGTGACCTGCTCGTACAGGTCGTATTCGAGCGCGGTCAGCTCGTACGGGACGGTCTCGGCGATCCGTTCGGGGAACAGCGCGCGCCCGTCGAACGTGCGCAGATCCTCCTTGACCATGCGGCGCATGATTCCGGACGTGTCGGCCGCCCGGCGCCCGCGGCCCTCGAAACGGTCCCGGTCGAGCAGGGTCAGAAAGAGCTGGAAATCCTCCTCCTTGCCCGAATGCGGGGTGGCGGTCATCAGCAGCAGATGCCGGGTGATGTCGCCGAGGAGCTCACCGAGCTGGAAACGCTTCGTCTTCGTCAGCTTGCCGCCGAAGTAGTGCGCACCCATCCGATGGGCCTCGTCGACGACGACCAGATCCCATTCCGACTCCCTGAGCTGGGCTTTCAACGGCTCGCTGCGGGCGAGCTGATCCATCCGCGCGATCAGCAGCGGGTGGCGCGTGAAGACGTTGACGTGGGCGTCGGCGTCCACCAGCTGCGTCGTCAGCAGGTCGAAACGCAGGCCGAACCGCAGGAACAGCTCGTCCTGCCACTGCTCCACCAGTCCGCCCGGAGTGACGACCAGGCAGCGCGTGACATCCTCGCGCAGGATCAGTTCCTTGACATACAGGCCAGCCATGATCGTCTTACCCGCGCCGGGGTCGTCGGCAAGCAGATATCGCAGCGGCGTACGCGGCAGCAGTTCGCCGTACACGGCGCGGATCTGGTGCGGCAACGGCTGCACGTCACTGGTGGCCACCGCCAGCATCGGGTCGAACAGGCCCGCCAGGGTGATGCGCTGCGCCTCGGCGGCCAGCTTGAAATCCGGCGCGCTCGCGTCGAAGGCGCGCCCGCCCACCCGGGCGACGGACAGTCCCGCCTCGTCCCGGCGGAAGACCACCTGCTGGCCGAGAGCACCGTCGGAACGCTTGTAGGTGAGCTCCAACGCGCTGGCCCCGTGCCACTGCGCGTAGATCACCGTGACCACCTCGGCGGGAATCAGCCCGTCGACGCGCAGCCCCGGCTTGAGCTCCTCCAGCAGCACGAAGTCCTCCCCGATCGGCGAAACGTCCACGCTATCGGAAACGGCCGACCGCACCCCTCCAGCCCGCCATCGAAGCCGCAAAGACCTCGGCCGGCCGGAAAAGATAGTGTTCGCCGCGACGAGCCGGGGGCGTACGGACCAGATGAACAGAACGGAAAGACACCAGCTCGCCCAGACCATCGCGCGGGTCGGCGGCTGGGCGGAGCAGGCGAGCGCCCTGCTGGCCCGGCGCGCGCGCATCACCGAGCAGGTGTCGGCCGCCGCTGGCGAGCTGCGCCGCGCCGTCGTCGAGGTCCCGCGGGACGGCACACCGGCCTGGCAGGTGCTGCCGCTGCGCGGCGAGGACGACGCCCGGCTGGGCGCCCTCGCGCGGGCGGCCCGCGTCCCCGACCTCACCGACCGGGCCGCGCACTACCTGGACCAGCTGACCGGGGAGATCCCCGACGCCGTCCACCAGGCCCGCGCCGTGCTCGGCGCGCGCCGGCTCGTCTCCGGCCGGGCGCGACGCGACGCGGGCGAGCAGGCCGCCGCGTTCCTCGACCAGTACGAGGCCTGGGGCATCGAGCACGGACTGGCGGCCATCCTCGCCGAGCTGACGCCGGACCAGGACGGCACGCGGGGCATCGGTGGCGCGGACGCCCTCGCCGACGACGTCGGCCTCGCCCGGCACCTCGCCCTCGCCGTGGCGCCGGGTCAGCGCGCCAGGCTCGTCGACGGCATCGAGGTGGCCGGGCTGGCCCGGGCGAACGCCGTGATCGCGCGGGCCCTCGGCGACGAGGCCGGCTACCGGGCCGCCGCCGCCCGGGCCGGCGAGCGGATCCGGCGGGCCGAGACGCGCCGCGTGCTCACCGCGATGCCCGTCGCCCGGCTGCGCGAGGCGACCCGCGACCGGCTGAGCATCACCCCGCTGACCGAGGCGGGCATCACCGTCGTCCAGCAGGTGATCGAGCATGGCGCCCGGCTGGAGCACGTCCCGGGCATCGGTCCGACGCTGGCGACGCGGCTGCGCGGCGCGGCCCAGACACTGTGGCAGACGACCTACGACGAGATGCCCGTCCGCATCGACATCCGCCACCGCACCGAGGCGACCACCGAGCTCCTGCGCCGGCTCGGCGCCTGGGACGCGACCCGCCGGCTGCGGGGCGCCACCTGGGACCTGGACCGCGCCCGGGAACTCACCGGACTCGCGGACGCCCTCGAACGCCACCCCGCCCAGCTGGTCGTGTTCCCGGTCGCGCACCTGAGCGCGGCGGACCTCCTCGCCGGCGTACACGCCGTCCTGGCCCGCGCCGCCACCGTCGCCCCGACCAGCACCGCCCCGACCAGCACCGCCCCGACCAGCACCGCGCCCTCCGCCGACCCGTGGGACGACTTCCTGCACCGGCCCGCGGACTACTTCGGCATGCTCGCCGAGCTCGGCTTCGCACCCGAGGACGAGGCGCGGACGCACGGCGACCTGCCCGAGGAGATCGTCGAGGCCGTCCGTGCCCTGTCCCTCAACACCGAGCACCTCACCGTCGGCACGCTGCGCGGCTACCAGAGCTTCGGCGCCCGGTTCGCGCTGGTCCAGCGCCGGGTCATCCTCGGTGACGAGATGGGGCTGGGCAAGACCGTCGAAGCCCTCGCCGTGCTCGCCCACCTGCGCTCCCAGGGCCACCATCACGGCCTGGTCGTCTGCCCCGCCGCGGTGGTCACCAACTGGGTCCGGGAGATCGCCGCGAAGTCGACGCTGCGTCCCCACCGGCTGCACGGCCCGGGCCGGTCCTCCGCGGTCGGCGACTGGCGGCGCGGCGGCGGGGTCGCCGTCACCACCTACGAGACGCTCGGCTGGCTCTCCCCCCATCTCGACGGCGTGGAGCTCGGCTGTGTGGTCGTCGACGAGGCGCACTACATCAAGAACCCGCAGACGAAGCGGTCTGGCGCGGCGGCCGCCGTCCTCGACCGGGCCGAGCGGGCGCTGCTGCTCACCGGCACCCCGCTGGAGAACCGGCTCGACGACTTCGCCGCGCTCGTCCGCTACGTGCAGCCCGGACTCGTCGTCGACACCAGTGGCCTGTCCCCCCGGCTGTTCCGCCGCCAGGTCGCACCGGCCTACCTGCGACGCAACCAGGAGGACGTACTCACCGAGCTGCCCGAGCTCGTCGAGGTCGACGAGGTGCTGCCGATGTCGGGCGCGGACCGGGCCGCCTACCGGGCCGCGGTCGACGCCGGCGCGTTCATGGCCATGCGGCAGGCCGCGATGACGGCCGGGGAGCACTCGCAGAAGGTCGCCCGGCTGGTCGAGATCGTCGCCGAGGCCGAGGCCAACGGTCGGCGGGTGCTCGTCTTCTCCCACTTCCGTGGCGTGCTCGACCTGGTGGCACGCGTGCTGCCGGGGCCGGTGTTCGGCCCGCTCACCGGTTCCGTGCCGGCGGCGCGGCGCCAGCAGGTCGTGGACGAGTTCGCCGCGGCCGGGCACGGCGCCGTGCTGGTCGCGCAGATCGTCGCCGGCGGGGTCGGGCTCAACATCCAGGCCGCGTCCGTCGTCATCCTGTGCGAACCGCAGCTCAAGCCGACCATCGAGTGGCAGGCGATCGCCCGGGCGCACCGGATGGGCCAGGTCGAGTCCGTCCAGGTGCACCGGCTGCTGTCCGACCAGGGCGTCGACCAGCGGATCGGCGAGATCCTGGCGCGCAAGCGGGCCCTGTTCGACGACTTCGCGCGGGAGAGCGCCACCGCGTCGAGCGCCCCCGAGGCGTTCGACGTCTCCGAGGCCGACCTCGCCCGCGAGATCGTCGCCGCCGAACGCGAGCGCCTGTTCAGTGCGGCGAACGGCCCCGACGGCCCGGGCCGCCCGGCGTCAGGCGTCGGCGTAGAGGTCGGCCGCGCCGACGAGGAGGACGTCCCGTGACGCGGCGGCGGCCGCGGTCAGCTGGTCGCTGAAGCCGGCGCCGCTGAAGCACACCAGCCGGGCGGTGGCCGCGCCGCGCTCCCGCGGGGCGGCGCGATGCACCGCCCCGCGGGGATTCAGCTCCCGTCGTTGCCGGTGACCGGTGCGGCCGGCGGGCCGGCCTGACGCCAACGCGGCGCGAGGGTCGGCCGCGGGCAGACCGGCCGCCGGGTACGGGCCGAGCGCGGGATGAAGGCCGCCCCTGGCACGGCGGGCAGCGCCCCCGGCTGGCGCGGGATCCACCCGCTCGGCGGCAGCCCGTGCGACCGGGAGGGACGCGGCACCGGCGCGGGCAGTGGCCCCCGAGGACGCGGCAGCCGAGGCTGCGCCGGCCCGCCCACCTGCCCCGGCTGGGCTGGGACCGGCTGGACTGCCTGGACCGGCTGGACCGGCTGGACCGGCTGGACCGGCGGCAGGGACTGGACCAGTGGCATCGGCTGGGGGGCGGCCGCGGCCGGCTGTGCGCGGGTCGCCGGCCGGGACAGGGGCACGGTCGGAGCGCTCTCGGCCGTCACGCCCTTCTCGTCGTGCTCCACGATCCGCGCACCCGCCGCGTCGCCGGCCGCGCAGGGACCGTCGGCGGCCGGGCCGGGCGACGTCGGTGCGCTGACGGCCGTGGCACGCGGCAGCGCCGGGCCGCCCGCCACTGCCGGCGCGTCGGCGTGGGCGGCCGGGTGATCGTGACTCGTGAAGCCGGGCTGCATCACGATGCCTGGCTGGGTCTCGGCGCTGGCCTGGCGGTCGGCGTCGGCGTCGGCCTGGTCGTGGGCGTCGGCGTGGGTGTCAGCGTGGGCGTGGGCGTCGGAGCGGATGGTGATGGTGGTGGTGATCGAGGCGTGCGGCGTGTCGTGGGTCGTGGGCTCGAGATCGGGATCGGCCGTGTGCCCCGCGGCCGTCCCTTCGGATGGATCACGGTCGTCCGGGGCCCGGTACGGACCGGCCCGGCGGCGCGAGCGCGCCTCGACCACCGCGAGGGCGATCAGGAGTCCCAGCAGAATCGTTGCCGGCGTCAGCATCGCCGTCCTTCCCCCCGCGCAGGTCACCGTGGACCCGCCCCCGCCGGCTCGAAAGGAGGGCGCTGTGGTCCGAACGGTCCCGCGTCGTCGGAATCACGCGGGCAAGTGCCAAGCTACGGATCAACCGCCCGTCCAGAGCCCGAAGTAGTCACACGCTCCTAGCTAGCCGGATCGGGCGATGTAGGTGCCAACGGGTGGCCCGAGACACCCCCGCGGGTCTGGCGGCGCCGGTACCTTCCGCGCCATCGTGTGCGACATGCCTGGTACGGACGAATCACCGCCGGCGCCCGCGACCGCCGCCGCGACGCGATCCTCCGACGAACCCATCCCGCCGCGGGACGAGCCGCCGCAGGACGAGCCGCCGCCGGTAGGCGCCGGCCGCGGCGGCGCCCCCTGAGCGACCGTCCCGACCGTGTCGTCGTTCATCCCGCTCGCCCTGCTCGCCTCCTTCTTGCTGGCGTCCTCGGCGGCGCTGCAGCAGCGGGCCGCCGCCCGCAGCCGCTTCGCCGAACGCGACGATCACCATGTCGCGGTGCCCGGCCCGGGCCACCTGCTCGACCTCGCCCGGGAACCGCTGTGGCTGCTGGGATGGCTGGTGAACGCCGCCGGTTTCGTCCTGCAGGCGCTGGCGCTGCACGCCGGTTCACTCGCCGAGGTGCAGCCGCTCATGGTCACCCAGCTGGTGTTCGCCCTGCCGCTGGGGCTCGTTCGGACCAGGCTGCGGATGGCCCGGGCGGCCTGGTGCGCGGTCCTGGCGATCTGCGCCGGACTCGCGCTGCTGCTCAGTGTCCAGGCCCGCCTGCCCGCACAGGCGCCACTGAACGAGCATCGACTGCCACTGGCGGTGGCGGTGATCGTGGTGCTGGCGGCGCTGCTCGTGGGCTCGTCGTTCGGCCGCCGACCCCCGGTGCGGGCGGCGCAGTTCGGCACGGCGGCCGGTCTGTTCGTCGCGCTGAGCGCGCTGCTGCTCAAACAGACGACTGATGTGACCCTCGCGAACGGGTTCCACGCAACAGTCGCGCAGTGGTTTCCGTATGCCCTGTGCGGGGTCACACTGACGAGCCTGTGCCTGGGCCAGATGGCCTACGCGGTGGGTCCGCTCGCCGCTGTCGTCACCGCGATGACCATTACCAACCCGACCGCCGCCTACCTGCTGGGTGTCCTCGTGTTCGGCGTGCCCTGGCCGAGCGACCCGGGCGGGGCGCTCGGCCTCGCCGTCGCGGCGACGCTGGTCGTCGGCGGCGTCATCCTGCTCTCCCGGGCCAGCGCCGTCCCGCGCCCCCGCCGCGCGGACACCCGCCAGAACCTCGACCTGACGCGTTCTCCGGACAGCCGACCGACCCGCTCCGGGACGACAGCCGGCAGGTTCGCGAACCCGTTCGGTGTCGCCAGGAACGTCATCAACCGCACACGCCCGGCCGACGCGCTACCGAAAAGGCGATGACGGCGGGCTGGAGCAGCGTTCTGGCCGCGCCACGGAGGCATGTGTCGCGACCAGGGGGACGAACCAGACACGCCACGCCGAGCTCGCGACACGGCGCCGCTGTCCCCCGCACGCGCTTCCCCACCCGTGGGAAGTCCGCCACGGACGTCGGTTCAGCGGTTGCCGAACAGGCCGCCGAGGCCGCCGCCGAGGTTGCCGAAGCCACCGCCCTGCTGCTGGCCGCCGTGCCCGCCGAGCTGGTTGCCGCCGAAACCCTGGTCGCCGAAGCCGAAATGGCCGGCCGCGCCGGCGCCGGCCAGCGCGTTGTACGGCGGTAGCAGCTCGCAGGGCTGCACGATCACGTAGCCGTCGCCGGAGAACTGCATCTGCCAGCTCTCCCCGGTGTTGCCGCGCGGGCGCCACACCGACGACGACGTCACCGCCGCCTGCATCGACACCTGCAGGCTCGACGACCAGCCGACGACCGCGTCCGCGTCCGCGAAGTAGTAGTTCTGGTGGGTCACCCGCATGACCAGCGGCGCGCCGGAGGTGCATACCGCGACGCGGCCGGTGCCGCGCAGCTCGACCTGGTAGGAGCCGACGCCGGCGATGCCGACCTGGCTGTCGACGCGGACCAGGTCCCAGTTCAGGTCGGAGTTGAACGCCAGCACGTTCTTGCCGTCGACGGTCAGCCCGTCGTAGCCGTCGAGATCGAGCAGGTGGATGTCCTGCGCCTGGTTGGCGAGGAAGACCGTGCCGGAACCGGAGACCTGCATGAGGTTGAGGCCCTCGCCGCCGCTGAAGAAGCTGCGGAACTGGCTGCCCCAGCCCTCCCAGTGGCCGTCGAAGTTGACGCCGCCCTGGTAGGCGACCATCGCGCCCTTGCGGGCGTAGAACTCGCGCATCCCGCGGCCGAGCGCCGCCCGCAGCATCTTGCCGTTCTGCAGGCTGAACGGCTCCTCGGAGGGGCGCTCGGGGTTGTCCAGCAGGCTGCTGCGGATCCCGCCGGCCGGCCCGCCGGCCCCGGGAGCGCCCGGAGCCCCCGGCGGCACACCCGGGCCACCCGGATAGCCGCCGCCGGGCGGGGGCGGCGGGGGCGGCGGATAGCCGGGCGCGGCGCCCGGGTAGCCCGGCGCGCCGCCGGGAGCCGGCGGGTATCCACCGCCCGGATATCCACCGGGCGCGGGTGGGTAGCCGCCGCCAGGACCACCCGGGTAGCCGGGCCCGGGCGGCGGGTAGCCGGGGCCGCCCGGACCACCGGGGTAGCCGCCGCCGGGACCACCCGGATGTCCGTACGCTCCGCCGTGCGTCATGGCCACATCCTCCCCGACTCCCCCGGACCGTCGTTCGTCATCGTCGGCTCAGCCCCGCAGCGACAGGTTGGGGCGCTCGTCCTCGCTCGGCTGGACGACGACGAAACCCTGCCCGGAGAACCCGAGCTGGAACGCCTCGCCGGAGCCACGGCCGATCAGCCCGCCCAGGCGGGCCGTGCGCCGCGGCTCGACCCGCAGCCCGTCGGTGTAGGCGACGAGCGCGTCGGTGTCGACGTACGTCGGCGCCTCGCGGGTGTCGAGCACGATCGGACTGCCCTTCGCCGTGAGCGCCACCCAGCCGTGACCGCGCAGCACCACGTTGAACATCCCCATCCCGGACAGCATCGTCACTCCGCGCACCCGCTCGATCTTCCAGTCGAGCTGGGCGTCGAAGGCCAGGATGTTCTTGCCGTTGACGGACAGGCCCTCGCCGGCGAGCTGCGCGACGATGACCTCCTTGCCGTAGTCGGCGAGGTAGAGCAGGCCCTGGCCGGTGGCGGTCATGAGCGGCACGCCCTCGCCGGTGGCCCAGGAGGAGGCCATCCGACCCAGCTGCGGCGGCTGCGGGTTGAAGTCGATCAGGCCCTCGTAGGCGATCATGGAGCCGGTCCGGGCGAACAGGTCCTGCCCGGGGTTCATGACCACTTTGACGATCTTGGAGCCGTGCCTGCTCATCCGCTCCATGACGGGCGTCGGCCCGTAGTGCTGGATCAGGCTGCCCTGCACGCGATCCTCCTCAGACCTCGTAGGGCTGGACGACGACGAAGTGGCCGGCGAACCCCATGAACTGCAGCGCCAGCGCCTCGCCGCTGCTGCCGGCGTAGATCTGCCGGGAGATCCGCACCTGGGTGGACACGCTGACCCGCATCCCCGTCGTCCAGGCGACCAGCGCGTTCATGTCCGCGAACGTCGGTCCCTGCACGGGCAGCGTCATCGGCGAGCCCTTGGTCATCACGACCACCGAGCCCGGCCCGGACACCTCGAAGTGGAACAGCCCGCCGCCGGGGATGCCGGGGCTCTCGATGCGCCGGACCTCGGTGCGCACGGTGGCGTCCATCGCCAGCAGGTTGTTCGCGTTGATGCAGATCGACGAGTTCCCGAGCTCCACGATGTGCAGGTCCGAGGCGTCGTGGGCGAGGAACACCTCGCCGGAACCCTTGCAGGTCATGAGCTTGACGCTCTGGCCGGTCAGCTTGCCCTCGATGAGGCCGCGCAGCCCGGAGCCCTTGTAGTCGAACTCGACGTTGCCCTGGTAGGCGACCATCGACCCGCGCAGGGCCAGGGCGTCCTCACCGAGGGTGACCTTCACCAGCTTGCCGTTCTGCTGCGTCCAGCGGCCGGCCGTGGCCACCTCGCGATACGGGGCGAGGCTGTTCATCGCCCCCGGCGCAGTGGGCTGGACCTGCGACGGCAGCGGTTCGGGGCCGCCGAAGGCCGCCGCCGGCATGCCCGCGCCGGGCGGAGCCCCCCGTCCCGGATGACCGCCGCCCGGACCCATGCCCGGGGCCCCGGCGTAGGCGGGCTGGCCCGCGGGCGGGCCGCCGTAACCGGGCGCCGGTTGCCCCGCGGCGGGAGCTCCATAGCCCGGGGCCGGCTGACCCGCGCCGGGCGCGCCGTAGCCGGGGGCCGGCTGACCGGCGCCGTAGCCCGGGGCGGGGGCGCCCCCGGGAAGCGGGGGCGGAGCGGCCGGTGGGGTGGCCGGCGGAGCGGCCTTGCGCTGGTCGTGGAACGGCTGCGCCGGGGCGGGCGCGGGCGGCGGGGGCTCCTCGGCGGCGACCTCGCCGCCGTAGGAGCGGATCAGCTCGGCGAGGCCGCCCTGGAACCCCTGGCCGACCGCGGCGACCCGCCACACGCCCTTGCGGTAGACGTCAGCGATCATGACCGCGCGCTCGCTGGTGAAGTCGGCGCCGGTGAAGGCGTACCGCAGCACCTCCGCACCACCGACCACGATCCGCAGGTAGCCCCCGCTGATCGCCGACGCGCTGCCGGCGCCGTCGAGCGCGGCGCAGAACGACAACCGGCCGATCGTGGTCGGCACCCGGTCGAGCGCGACCTGGAAGCCCTGGGTGTCCCCGCCCTGCGGGCCGACGATCCGGATCGACTGCTCCGGGGAGGCCGGCTGGTTGAAGAAGACGAAGTAGCGGTCGTCGGAGAGACGGTCGTCGCCGTCGAGGCCGAAGCAGGAGATGTCCCACTCGCCGGGCGCGCTGATCTGGATGCCGACGTAGAGGTCGGTCCCCTGCGTGAGCGCGGACAGCTGCGCCTTCTGCCCACGACTGAACTGGGTGGCCAAGGCACTCCCCTCAACTCGCCCCGCGAACCGGGCTGCGGGCAAACTAGCAGCTACCCACCGGTCCGGCCGCACGCGCCGCTCCCTGGACGCTGTCGGACCTGGGACATGTACGGCACCGTCACCCGCACACGCCCACCAGCGTGACATCTCCTCTCGCGGCCGGCGGGCAATGTGTCGTTGACTGGACCAATGCGCTACGTCGACCACAGTGTCACCACAAGCACCAAGCGGATCTCCAAGATCGGGCTGGGTACCTGGCAGTTCGGCTCCCGGGAGTGGGGATACGGCAACGACTACGCCGGCACGGGCGCCGCGCTCGTCGTCCGCCGCGCCCTGGAGCTGGGGATCACCCTGTTCGACACCGCCGAGGTCTACGGCCTGGGTCGCAGCGAGCGGATCCTCGGCGCGGCGCTCGCCGCCGACCCGGACGCGGCCCGGGACGCGTACGTCGCGACGAAGATCATGCCGGTGCTGCCCGTCGGCCCGGTCGTCGAGCAGCGCGCGGTCGCCAGCGCCCACCGCCTCGGCCTGCGCCATCTGGATCTCTACCAGGTCCACCAGCCGAACCCGGCGATCCGTGACGGCGCGACGATGCCCGGCATGCGGGCGCTACGGGCGGTCGGGCTCGTCGGCGACGTCGGGGTGAGCAACTACCCGCTGGCCCGCTGGCAGGCGGCGGACGCGGCGCTGGGCGCGCCGGTGCTGTCCAACCAGGTGGAGTACAGCCTGGCCCGGCCGCGCCGCGGCGCCGCGCTGCTCGACTTCGCCGCGCGGGAGTCCCGGATCGTCATCGCCTACAGCCCGCTGGGGCAGGGCCTGCTGTCCGGGCGCTACGACGCCACCCATCGGCCCAGCGGCCGTGTGCGCTCCGTCAACCCGCTGTTCCTGCCGGACAACCTCGTCCGCGCCACGCCGCTGCTCGACGTGCTGCGCGACGTCGCGGCCGGGCACGGCGCCACGCCCGCACAGATCGCCCTGGCCTGGGCCATCCACCATCCGCAGGTGGTGGCGATTCCGGGGGCCTCGGGCGTCGCCCAGGTCGAGAGCAACGCGGCGGCCGCCGAGATCGCGCTGACCAACGACGAGTACGCCGCGCTGACCACCGCGTCGGACCGGTTCACCCCCGTGGCGGGCAGGGCCGCCTTCACCGCCGTGGCCGGCGAGACCCTGCGCGGCGCCGGGATCCCCTGGAAGACGGGCCGGAAGGCCTGACGCCACACCGATCCCATGCCGAGCCCACGCCGAGCCTCGCGGGACGTCCCGCGTGGCTCGGCGTGGGATCAGGGGGCGCGCACCGTGCCGTCGGGGGCGTAGACCTCGTCGGAGGAGATGATGTGGAACGGCGCGCACACCCCCGTCGAGTGGTGCGACGCCGCTTCCAGGGCCTGCCGCACCCGGTGTTGCGGATCGAGGCCGCGGGTGCTGTACAGCGAGCCGCAGGCGTACTCGTCGCCACTGCCGACCGCGTAGTACTCGTCGACGCTGCGCCCGATCTGGTAGTCCGAGTCGATCCGGTACAGATGGCCGCGGATGCCGACCAGGAACAGCCCGCCGCTCTCGTTGCCGGACTCGTTGCGGGCGAAGCCCCCGTCGCGCAGGCAGTCGCGGACCACGGCGATGAACTCGGTCGCCATGAAGCGATCGAGGTCCCAGTCCTGCGGAACGGGTGGTACGAGGCTGTAGCGGAGCAGCTGGCCCATCCGGAACGAGTCGGTGAACCCCATGATGAACTCACCGTTGCGGAAAACCTTGGTATCCGCACGCACAGTGATGGACCAACCGGCTACACCGGCGCTGTCCCCACCGATCACGACCCGGCCGTCCTGCTGTACCCCGACGATGCAGGTCACGATGCGGAATGGTACCGGTTCGCCCCGCAGGCGAATGCCCCACCCCGTCGCTGTCCGCCGCCTTCGTCACGGACCGTCCCGTCCGTCCGGACCGAGGGCGTGTCGCCGGCGCGCCGGCCGTCGGGCCGGGTGGCCGGACGGCCGCCGCGGCGGTGTGCGAGCGTGGTCGGGACGACCGCGGCGGGACGGGACATCCCGCTGCCGGCGGGACATCCCGCCCACGCGGTCGCCACCCTGGGGCGCACGCCCCGGGACCTGCACAGACGGCTGACCAGACAACCGGGGAAGGAACAAACGCCCGATGGGGATGAAGCGCTTCATGTCGCGCCTCGGCGTAGGCGGCGCCGAGGTCGAGACCGTGCTCGACCGGCCGGAGACACAGCCGGGCGCCGTCGTCACCGGCACGACGACGATCACCGGCGGCAAGGTCGACCAGCAGATCGAGAAGGTGCTCGTCGCGCTGGAGGCGACCGTGGAGGTCGAGCGGGGTGACGAGACCTGGTACGAACAGGTCACCTTCGGCAGCCAGCAGATCGGCGGTGGATTCACCATCCGCGCCGGGCAGCAGATCAGTGATCGTTTCGGGCTGGCGGTGCCCTGGCAGACGCCGATCACCGACGTCGGCGGCTGGCACCTGCGCGGGATGAAGATCGGGGTGCGCACGAAGCTCGCGATCCCCGGGGCGGTCGACCCGGGCGACCTCGACCCGGTGGCCGTGCACCCGCTGCCGATCCAGGAGGCGGTCCTGGCCGCGCTCGGCGACCTCGGCTTCCACTTCCACTCCGCCGACGTCGAGAAGGGCCACCTCGGCGGCTCCGAGCTGCCGTTCTACCAGGAGATCGAGCTGAAGCCGTCCGGCGAGTACGCCCGGCGGATCCGCGAGCTCGAGGTGACGTTCCTCGTCGACGGCGCCGGCACCGACGTCGTGCTGGAGGCCGACCGCCGCGGCGGCCTGCTGTCCGCCGGCGGCGACGAACTCAGCCGCTTCCGACTCGCCCACCACGACCTCGACCGCCGATCGCTCGCCGGCCTGCTGAACCAGCAGCTCGAACACCTCGGCCGCCGCCGCGGCTGGTTCCGCTGAGGGACGCGCTGGCCGGCACGGCCACTCAGGAGTCGTCCCGGTAGGTGATGACAACATCACCGGAGGAGGTCGTCGCCCGTATCCGCCGGCTCGCGGCCGGGTCCTGGCGGATCTCCACCTCCCGACGTCCCGAGTCTGTGGACGCGTCGGTGGCGTACAGCTCGTTTCCCCGCGGCAGCGTCACCCACACATCCCCGGAGGAGGTGTGCGCGTCCAGGTCGTCCGGTGGCACGAGCTGATGGATCCGGACGTCGCCGGAGGAGGTGGAGGCGCGCAGCCGGCGCGACCGTGCGTCGCCGACGCTGATGTCGCCCGAGCCCGTGGACGCGTCGAGCCGTCCGCCGGGACGGTGCACCAGGACGTCACCGGAGGACGTGGCCAGCACGGCGTCGCCGGTGAGGTCGTCGGCGATCAGGTCGCCGGAGGAGACGCGGACGTCGGCGCTGGCGCCGGGGGGCAGGGTGAGGTCGTAGTCGACCGAGCAGTCCCAGACCTGGTGGCAGTCGGCGGCGATGCGGACCGTGTCGCCGTCGACGCGGGTGTCGAGGCGGGGCTGGTCCACCAGACCGGACAGCCGGGCGACCATCGACACCCCCGCGCCGGCCGCGGAGCCCGGTGGTTCCATGTCCGGGTCCCGCGTGTGCAGATGGACATCGCCGCTCGGGGCCCGCACGACGACGTGGGTCACCGAGGCCGCGAACTCGCGGTGTTGGACCACATGTTCGCGCCCGGTGGTGCCGTCGATCACGCCGAGCCCGGCGAACACGGTGAGCCCGAGGGCGCACACGCCACCCGCGGCCAGGGCGAGCACCCTCCCACGGCGCGGCGGCGGGCCGACCGGTGGGAGTCCCGGCGGCAGGTCGACGGCGACGGCACCGCGGGCGCCGGCGTCCGACGGCGTGGGACCCGGCGCCAGAGAACCAGGCGGCAGAGAACCAGGCGGCAGGGAATCAGACATCGTGGGGTCCCCTCGTGGTGTCCGGCGCGGCCGCCGGGCGGTCAGCGGTGGCGTCGGTCGAGTCGAGGAAGCGCAGGACGGCGAGTACGCGGCGGTGGTCGTCCTCGGCGACCGGAAGATCAAGCTTGGTGAAGATGCTGGTGACGTGCTTCTCGACGGCCCGCTCGGTGACGACGAGTGAGGCGGCGATCGCGGCGTTCGACCGGCCCTCGGCCATCAGCCGCAGCACCTCGCCCTCCCGCCGGGTGAGGCGCTCCAGCGGATCGCGCCGCCGCGAGCGGACGAGCAGCTGGGTGATGACCTCCGGGTCGAGCGCGGTGCCGCCGGCGGCGACCCGGCCGAGCGCGGCGTGGAAGTCCGCCACGTCGGAGACCCGGTCCTTGAGCAGGTAGCCGACGCCGCGGCTGGCCTGCCCGGTGATGAGGTCGACCGCGTAGCGCTCCTCGACGTACTGGGACAGCACGAGCACGCCGACGTCCGGCCACTGCCGGCGCAGCACCAGCGCGGCACGCACGCCCTCGTCGACGAAGGTGGGCGGCAGGCGCACATCGACGACGCACACGTCCGGCGGCGCGGCGGCGACCGCGCGCAGCAGGCCCTCGGCGTCGCCGACCGCGGCGGTGACGGTCGTGCCGAGATCCTCCAGCAGTCGGGTGAGCCCCTCCCGCAGCAGCACCGAGTCCTCGGCGATCATGACGCGCACGGCATCTCCAGACGCAGGGTGGTGCCGAGCCCGGCCGGGCTGGACAGGGTGAAGGTCCCGTCGACGGCACGGGCCCGGTCACGCAGGCCGGCCAGCCCGCTGCCGCGGTCCTCACGGGCACCGCCGCGGCCGTCGTCGGCGACCTCGACGACGAGCCGGCCGCCGCCGCGGCGCACGACGATCCGGGCCCGCGTGGCCGTCGCGTGCCGGGCGATGTTGGTCAGTGCCTCGGCGACGAAGAAGTAGGCGACGGCGTCGGCGTCCTGGTCGCGCCCCTGCCCATCGTCGACGTCGACGGTGACCGGCACCGGGCAGCGGGCGGCGAGCCCGGACAGGGCGGCGTCCAGACCGCGGTCGGTGAGCACGGAGGGATGGATGCCGCGGGCCAGATCCCGCAGCTCGGCCAGCGCCCGCTTGGTCTCCGCGTGCGCCTCGGCGACCAGGCCGGCGGCACCGTCCGGGTCGCGCTCGAAGCGGGTCTGCGCCCGGCCGAGGGTCATCGCGACGGCGACGAGGCGCTGCTGGGCGCCGTCGTGCAGGTCCCGTTCGATGCGCCGGCGCTCGGCGGCGGCCGCGGCGACCATCCCGGCCCGGCTGGACTCCAGGTCCTCGACCCGCTGGGCCAGCAGTTCCTCGCCGCGCGGTGACAGCAGCCAGCGGGCCACCCGGTGGTGGGCGAACGCCAGCCCCCGGGCCAGCCACGGCGCGGCGAGCAGCGCGGCGACGCCGAGCCCGACGTGCAGCGCCACCGATCCGCCGTAGCCGAGGTCCCTCCCGAAGATCCGCTCGCCGGCGCTGAGCGTGAAGCCGTAGGCGGGAAACAGCAGGAACGCGAGCCCTCCGCCCCAGGCGACGAACAGCAGCCAGCCGCCGAGCCAGCCGAACACCGGCGCCACGACCAGCGTGTAGACGACGTTCAGCCAGCTCCCGCCGACGCTGAGCCGGCGCAGCTCCCCGCCGAACCGGCCGAACCGGCCGTACCTGCCGTCCGGGCCCCGGGTCGGCGTGGGCCGCAGCGGCAGCTGCCAGCCCAGCATCGTCTCGAACCGCCACGCGTCGACCCGGGTGGACAGGCGCGCCGTGAGCAGCCCCGCCCAGATCAGCGGCACCCCGGCCAGCGCCACCAGCAGCAGCGGCACCCCCACCACGGTGAGGATGAGCACCGTCAGGAAGGCCGGCACGGCCAGGACGGCGGTCAGCGCCGTGAACGCCGTGCTCGTCCACGCCGGCCCCGCGTAGGTCGCCCGCAGTACGCCCCACACCCCGCCGGGTGACCCGCCGGCCGCGGCCAGGCCACCGCCCCGATGCACCGTGCTCACCATCGCCCGCTTCCTCACGGCCCGCTTCCTCACGTCCTCGCTCACGCCGCCGCGCCCTCCCCCGGGCGGCGACGGCTCTCCGCGCGCCCTGCGACGCGTCTGATCAGACGGTAGATCGGCGGCCACGCGCCGACGACGGAGCTGCCTGGCCAGTCCGCTCGGGGGTTACCCGCACCAGCGGTCGTTCGGTGACCAACGCGGGCGATCGCGGTCGGCGGCCGGGGAGAGGCGTGGCGAGAACTGGCATACTCGCTGGCGCATCTCCGGATCGAGACCGATACGCCACGAACGGCGGTGGCCCGCCCGAGCGGGTGAGGTCGGGCCGGCGAGGGTCGCCGGCCGGGACCGGTCCGGAGCCGTCCACGACGAGAGGCTTGGCACATGGGTGTATCGATCGAGACCCTTTCCCCGGGTGATGGGAAGACCTTCCCGAAGAAGGGCGACACGGTGACGATCCACTACGTCGGCACCCTGCGCAGCGGCAAGGTCTTCGACTCGTCGCGGGACCGGGGAACCCCGTTCACCACCGAGATCGGCGTCGGCCGGGTGATCCGGGGCTGGGACGAGGGCGTTCCCCAGCTCTCCCTCGGTCAGAAGGCCGTGCTCACCATCACCTCGGACTACGGCTACGGCGCCGGCGGCTTCCCGCCCGTCATCCCGCCGAACTCCGAGCTGCTCTTCGAGGTGGAACTGCTCGGCATCTCCTGAGCCGCCCCGGCCCGGCCCGGCGGGCGAACGCGTCCCCGACCGGGCCGGACCCCGGCCGTGGGGCACGCGGCGCGCGCGTGGCGCGGCGGCACCGCCGTCAGGGCGTGAGCGCGGCGCCGCACAGGCGTGTCTCGCCCGGGCCGAAGGCCGTGCCCGCACTGTTGACCTGGACGTAGTCGTAGCAGGTCGTGGGCTTCGCATAGCCGTCGCGGATGTTGATCGGCGCGATGAGACCGTCCGCGTCGTAACGCGTGACCGCGTGCAGGGCGTCGATGACCCGCTGCCCGCTCGGGCACGGACCGGCCAGCTCCAGTCCGCGGACGAACATGTCGGCCGAGATGTAGGAGAGCATGGCCGTGTCCTGCCTGGGTTCCAGGACCTGCGGCGCGAAGTGACGCATCGCGTCCAGGTAGCGGCCGATCGCCGGGCCACCGGCCTCGAAGGGCCGGTAGAACAGGGGCACCGACACCCCCGCCATCGCCGGTCCGGACTTCCGCAGCAGCTGCTGGTCGTACCCGGAGATGGCGAGGATGACCTTCGGATCATGGCCGGCGG
Source organism: Frankia sp. RB5 (assembly GCF_059816245.1). Taxonomy (NCBI): domain Bacteria; kingdom Bacillati; phylum Actinomycetota; class Actinomycetes; order Frankiales; family Frankiaceae; genus Frankia; species Frankia sp. RB5. Next base: position 16,302 of record NZ_JCBATA010000035.1, on the reverse strand, counting down.
CGCGCAGCGCCCGCAGGATCTGGATGAAGTCCGCCTGGTTCATGACGCTGACGATGGCGTCCGGGTCGCTGGCGGCGACCCGCGCGGCGAACGACTCCGGTGTGTCGGCGCCCGCCGTGTAGGAGAGGTCGTCGACGACCTGTACGCCCGCCGCCCGCAGGCTGCGCGCGTACTGTCCCGCGGTGAACGAGGCACCCGCGGACAGGTCGGTGTGCACGATCACCGCACGCGTGCCGCCGCGCGAGCGCACGAACCGTCCATGGGTGTCGACGGGGTCGCTGGCCGTGTACGCGAAGGAGAACATGTTCCGGTGTGTCAGCCAGTCCGGCTCGATCGCGACGCCGGTGACCGGCATGTTCGCCCGGCTGAGGGCGTCGGCGCCGCCCGGCGACCCGAAGGTCGTCTCGATGACGCCGAACACGTTCCGGCCGCCGACGAGGGAGTCGGCGGCGATGCTGTTGCGCCGGCGGTCGGACTGGTCGTCCCGCCACTCGTAGGTGATCTTCCTGCCGTGCACGCCACCGGCGGCGTTCGCGGCGCCGAGCCGCGCGTCGATCCCGGCCCGCACCCCGGCGAAGAACGACGACTCCGCTCCGGTGTCCGGAAAGATCACGCCGAGGTTGATCCGGCTCGGGTCGACGCCGGGAGCCGTGCACGAACCCGTGTCGGCGGATGACTCCCCCGACGAGCACGCCGCGGCCCCCAGAAGCGTTATCGCGACCACGGTCAGCATCACCGGCAAAGCAGGACGGCGGGTACGCACGAGACCTCCGGAACGGAAAGCCCGACCACGACAGGGCCCCACCTCACGTTCCCCGACCGGCACGCCGCCGGATTTCCTGATCACGCCAGCACCAGCAGCCGGGCCACCAACGCCGAACGCGCGCCGGAGAACGCGAGACGGGCTTTACGTGGCGTAAAGATACCGGAGTCCTGGCCGACACGCAGCTCACGGTCGGCCGGCGACAGGTTTTTGGTCCCGGACTCTTTTCCGACGTGACCGGAAGACCTTTTTTCACCGCACCATCGGGCCGCCGTTTCCAACTCCAGCGAGAGGGTGGACCGTTCTTTTCGTAACGGCCGTCAAACGAATCTCCCTACCCACCACGACCTATTCTCCGCTGGACCCCTTACGGGCCCAGCCGTCATGGCCCGCACACATGTCCCGGCATGAAGTGGACGCGACTGACGTCGGCCTACGGAGTGACGTCGGCCTACGGGGTCACGAAGGCACAGCCCGGTCCCGCGTGCGATCCGAAAGCAGATCACCCGGCGACGCCGGTGGCCGCGAGGGCTGTTCGGTGGTCCTTGGACCAGGGAGGCCCCAGCAGGGATCGCGGGCCGTGCAGCACGCCCGTCGCCCGGTCGCCGAGCAGGCGCGTCGCCTCCCGTTCCACGTCCTTCGCGGAGTAGTGATGCACGGCCCAGCCCCGGTTGCCGGCGAGCTCGGCGAGGATCTGGCAGTACATCACGGAGTCGGCGCGGCTCTCGAACGGCACCCGCCGCTGGAGGGCGATGTCCGTGGGGAAGTCGGCCGGCCAGGCCCGCAGCGACATCGACACGATCGGTGCGGCCACCACGACCGCAAGCTCTTCCAGCGCGCTCGACGCCGTTCGTGACACCGACGCGCGAACCGTCGCCACCAGGTCGGCGAGTGCGCCGTCGGTCAGCGGCTCACCCGTCCGATGCAGCGCGTGCGGCCCGCCGTCGTGGTGGATGGGCGCGGCGGGCAGACCGGGCTCGATCAGCTCGATCCGCCGGCGGTCGACGACTCGGTGGTCCGCCGAGGCCGTGACGGCCACGGCCCAGCCGAAGTGATGAGCGATGCCGAGGCGCACTCCCCCGATTCTGCCGGCCGAGCCGCCCGCACCCAGGCCACCCAGCAGCCACGGTGTGGCTCAAGTCTCGACCTACGGCACAGTCCGGTCGCTCGACCGCGACCGCAGGTGGACAGGGAGCTCGCCGGTGTGGATCACGGCGAGGGAGGTGACCGCCCGGGTGAGAGCGACGTAGAGCCGCCGCAGGCCGGCGGTCGGATCGTGTTCGGCGTCGATGACGGCCGCCGGCTCGACGAGCACCACGTGGTCGAACTCCAGCCCCTTGGCGAGCGAGGCCGGTACCAGGCTCGCCCGCCCCGGGGCCTGCGTCCCGCCCAGCTCGACAAACGGGAGGCCGGCGTCGGCCAGGGCCGTTGACAGCGCGGCCACGTCGCCGTCGGCGGCGATCACCGCCGTCACCCCCTCGCCGCCCAGCGTTCGGCGGGCGTGGTCGAGGACCAGCCCGGCGCACCGCCCCGGCTCGGCCCGCACCAGCGTCAGCGACCCCGGCACCGAGCGCGCGGAGCTCGCCGCGGACAGCTCCGGCGCGATGTGCGGGAGCAGCCGGTTCGCGAACGACAGGATCTGCGCGGGCACCCGGTAGCCACGGGTCAGCACCTCCAGGTGGGCGGTCGGCTTACCCATCTGCTCCAGCGTGTGCGCCCAGGACGTCGACGCCCACGCGGTGGTGCCCTGGGCGAGGTCACCGAGGACGGTGACGGAGCCGCCGTCGCACCGACGGCCGAGCGCCCGGCACTGCAGGGCGGACAGGTCCTGGGCCTCGTCGACGATCACATGGCCGAACGCGGGCACCCGCTCGATCAGATCCTGCGCCTCGTCGACGCAGTAGGCGTCGGCCAGCGACCAGCGGGCCGTGCGCACGGTGCCGGCCGGCGCGTGCTGGCGCAGCAGGCGCTGCTCGTCCGCGTCCAGCAGCCCGTCGGCGGCCGCCTCCAGGAACGCCGGATCGGTGTACAGCCGGTGCAGCAGGGCCGCGCCCGTGTTCTTCGGCCAGATCGCCGCCACCGCGTCGCGGATCGGTCGGCTGCGGGCCAGCGTCTCCAACGCCCCGTCGGTGAACGAGTGGCCGCCCGCCTCCGCCCGCAGGCGGATCGCGGCGGCGAAGCGCCGGCCGAGCATCTCCCGCCCGGCGCCGTAGCGCAGGGAGCCGCCCCGCACCGCGGCGAGGATGTCCGCGGCCTCGTCGGTGCCGATCGTCCAGAGCCCCATCCGGGTGGCGACGCGCACCGGGCCGGTCGGCACGCCGACGCCGCCGCTCAGGGCCCGGGCCAGGACGTCGGCCATACGCGCGTCTCCCTTGAGCGCCGCGAGCTCGTCCGGGTCGACCGCGCGCACCGGGACCGCCGTCGGCAGGTCGGCGACGCTGGTCTGGGTGACGGTGAACTCGCCGAGCGAGGGCAGCACGGCGGCGATGTAACCGAGGAACGCCCGGTTCGGCCCGACGACCAGGACTCCGGACCGCTTCAGCTGCTCACGGTAGGTGTAGAGCAGGTAGGCGGCACGGTGCAGGCCGACGGCGGTCTTCCCGGTGCCCGGCGCGCCCTGGACGCAGATGCTCACGCCGAGGTCGGCCCGGACGATCTCGTCCTGTTCCGGCTGGATGGTCGCGACGATGTCCCGCATCGGTCCCGACCGGGGACGCTCGATCTCCCGCCGCAGCAGGTCCCCGGAACCACCGGCCTCGGCGTCCGCGGCCGCCGGCCGGGTCAGCGGCTCGTCCTCGAAGGCGGTCAGCTCGCCGCCGTCGTGGCCGAACCGGCGCCGGTTGACCAGGCCCATCGGGTCGCCGGGGTGGGCACGGTAGAAGGGGCGGGCTACCTCGGCCCGCCAGTCAACCACCAGCGGATCATCACCTGCCGCCTCACGGACGTGGCGGCGCCCCAGGTAGACGCGCTGCCCCGGCAGCGACGCGGCGTGCGGATCGTGGTCGACGCGGGCGAAGAACAGTGGCGCCGACCCGTCGTCGCCGGCGAAGGTGGCGAGCCGGCGCTGCCGGTCGAGTCGCAGGTAGGCGTTGGTCACCTTGTCCGCGAACGGGTCGCCCTCGGCGATCGTCGTCCGCTCGACCTGCTCGCGCATGCCGCGCAGGGCGCGCTGGCTGCGCCGCAGGTACCGGCGCTCCGCCCCCAGCTCCGTGTCGTCGTCGCCGGCGTCCACCGAACCTCCAAGCTTTACCCGGTAAAAGTTCCGACCGGGACAAGACTACCCATGCCCTGGTCGCCACGACCGCATGCCTCGGGCCGACGGCGGCGGACCGGCGCCTCAGGCGAACTCGGCGAAACCCTGGCGCAGCGAGCGGAAGGACCGCCGCGCGGCATCAACGGCCTGCGGGAACACCTCCGCCGCCGATCGTCCCGCCGTCAGCTGCCGCCAGTTCTCCCGGGCCAGGATCCGCCGAGCGGTCACCACCTGGCCCGCCGCGAGCGCCGACACGACCGTGTCGGCCGCCGGCGCCGACTCCGCGAGCGCCGCGGCGAGGCTCTCCTCGTCCTGGGCGGCGTACTGGGCGACCCGGCCGGTCAGGCTCGGCGTGGCGAACACCATCCCGTGGAAGGCGAGGACTTCCCGGTGGTCGTTGAGGCCGGTCACCGGATCCCGTCGCGCCAGACCCTCGACGAAGTGACGTTCGAGCGCCGCCAGCGGCGACTCGCCGGGCGCGCGTCGGCGCACCATCCGGGCCTGCTCTCCCTGATGGTCCGCGACGCGGTGCAGGACGAGGTCTTCCTTGCTCGGGAAGTAGGTGAACAGCGTCGGCTTCGACACCTCCGCCGCCGCGGCGATCTCCGCGACCGAGACATCGTCGAACCCGCGCTCGAGGAACAGCGCGATGGCCGCCGCGGACAGCGCGTCCCGCGTGCGCTGCTTCCTGCGTTCCCGCAGCCCACCCGACTCCCGGGACATGGCCGCAAGCTACCAGCCACCAGCGGCCCATCGGGTCCCTATGGGCAACCTCGACGTCGTGCGCCACCAGAGAAGCGCCTGATCACCGCAGGGCCGAGATCCCACGTTCCCGCGGGAACGCCGGGCCACGGCGCCTGCGCGCACGGGCCCCGGCCCGGCGACCTACAGGCGGCGGCTGAGCTGGAAGGAGGAGATGGCGTAGCCGGCGCGCAGGGCGAGACGGTGCGCCTCGTGGCGGTGAGTGCCGACGGTGAGGTGCATGTTCTCGCAGTTCAGGCGGCGGGCCTCCCGCTCGGCCCAGGCGAGCAGGCGGGTGGCGTGGCCGCGGCCGCGAGCCGCGAGGAGGGTGGTCAGGTCGTCGATGGCGATATGGCGCCCCTCGGCCAGCGAGGTCAGCTGGCGGAAGCCGAGAGCGGCGACGACGCGCCCGAGTTCCCCGTCCCACGACGCGACCAGGCGGTAGCCCTCGGGCCGCTGGACCTCGTTCACCAGACGGATGAACCCGGTGGACGTCAGGTGCGGGCGCAGCTGCCGCATCGGGTCGAACGCCAGCCAGGTCCGGTCCGCCTCCAACTCCTCGATCTTCACGGATCGTATTGTGTCAGTACCATCTCGTGATGTTCCGTCCGGCTGCTCACGCGACGGCCGCCGGCTCCCCCGCCGCGTCCCGCGGAAGCGGCAGCGGCGGCGCGAGCAGGGGGCCGGCGAGCCAGTCGACGGCGGCGCGGACGAAGCGCGACCGTCCGCCGAGCCCGGCCACCTCGTGGCCCTCGTCCGGGAAGAGCAGGTAACGGCAGTCGATGCCCCGGGCGCGGGCGGCGGCGACGGTCTGCTCGGCCTCGCCCAGCGGGACGTTGGTGTCGTTCTCGCCGTGCACGACGAGCAGCGGCGCGGCGAGCGCGTCCATCCGGTGCAGCGGGCTCAGCGCACGCAGCAGGTCGGGCCGGGTGTGCGGGTCGCCGTACTTCGTGACGGCGGACGCGGCGATCCACGGCTCGGTGTCCCGGTAGAACGTCTCCAGGTCGACCATGCCGCAGATGTCCATGCCGACCCGGAACAGCTCCGGGAAGCGGACGAGGGCGGCGAGCGTCAGGTAGCCGCCGTAGGAGCGGCCGGCGACGCCGATGCGCGCCGGGTCGGCGAGCCCGCCGGCGACCAGGCCACGCACACAGCTCGCGACGTCCTCGATGCCGTCGGCCCGCCGGTCGAGGTGGTCGGCCTCCTCGAAGGACCGGCCGAAGCCGGCCGAGCCGCGCACGTTCGGCGCGAACACGGCGACCCCGCGGGCCAGCAGGGCCTGGATCAGCGGACTGAACGTCGGGCGCTCCTGCGCCTCCGGGCCGCCGTGCAGGTAGAGCAGGGTCGGCAGCGGGCCGGGCGGGGCGGCCGGCGGCCGGTACCACCAGCCGGTCAGCGGCAGCCCGTCGTGCGCCGTGACCACGTGCGGCAACGGCCGGACGAGCGCCGCCGGCCGCCGCGGCGCGTGCGACACCAGGCACCGCCAGGCCGCCTCCCCCACCGCGGACGGGTGATCCGCGGGCAGGTCGAGAGTCCAGATCTCGCTGGGGGCGTCGGCGTCCTCGGCGGCGACGACCAGGCCGCCGCCGTCGCCGCCCGGGCCGGCCAGCAGGGCGGTCACCACGGCACGGGGTGGCGCCGGGAAGGCGCGGCATCGGCCTTCGGTCAGGTCGACGAGGTCGAGTTCGCTGCGTCCGGCCACGTTCCACGCGACGACGGCCCGGCGCGGCCCGGCGGGGGCGTCCCCGCGGAGCAGGACGAACCGTTCGACGTCGGCGTCCGGGCGCTCGGCGAGCACGATCGCGCCGCCGGCGCCGTCCACGGGGACGTCGAGGAGCGCGGGACGCTCGCGGCCGAGGTCGCCGACCAGCAGCGCGCGGTGCCCGCCGGTGGTGAACCGGCCGGTCAGCGTGGTCGCGGTACCGCCGGGCAGCTCCCACGAGGCATGCACGGCGGCGCCGTGCGACGGCGCGGCGAGCTGGACGTCGACGACGAGGGCCCGGCGCACGCCGCGCGGCCCTTCCCGCAGCAGCAGCCGGTAGCCGACGCCCGGCTCGCCGGCCAGGTCACCGGCCTGGTCACCGGCCTGGTCACCGGCCTGGTCACCGGCCTGGTCACCGGCCTGGTCACCGGCGGGGCGCGGGTCGGTGAACGGCACGACGTCGCAGAGCTGCAGGGCGGTGCCCGCGGCGAGGACGGTCCGTCGGCCGTCCAGATCGACGAGGACCGCGACCGTCGCGCCGGTGGGGTCGGCCCGGTCGGACTCGGTGACGAACAGGGCCCGCCCGTCCGGCGACCAGGTGGCCAGCATGGCCGCGCATCCATCCCCGCCGGCGAGCAGGCGTACATCCTCGGACGTCGCCGCCACGCCGGGGGCGACGAGCCGGACCTCGGTGAGTTCGCCGCCGCCGGGAGCGACCTGGACGGCGAGCAGCCCACCGTCGGGCGACCACAGGGCGGCACGCACGTGGCCGGGGCCGGTCTCGATGACGTGGCCGCTCCCGTCAGCCGAGCGCAGCCACAGTCGGGGGCCGTCCGGACCATCGGCGAGGAAGGCAAGCCGCCCGTCCGGCGCCAGGGCCGGCCCCCGCACACCCACCGCCCTCACCCACTCCTCGGGCAGGTCCCCACCCACGGGCAGGGCCGGGTTCAGGCCGGGGGCAAGGCCGGGGCCGGGGGCGAGGCCGGTGCCGCGATCGCCCGTGGGGGTGGCGTAAGGGGACATCTCGCTCCCATCGGTTGCCGGGGCGGGCGCCGCGGGTCGGGCGGCGGCCGCACGTCAGGTGACGCCGTGGGTCTGCAACCACATCTCCAGCAGCGCGGCCTGCCACAGCGAGTTCGCGCCGAGGGTCGTGCGGTTGTCGTTCGGTGCCGACAGCATGGACTCGATCCAGGCCGGACGGAACAGTCCGCGGGACTTCGCCGCCGGGTCGGTGAGCGCGTCGCGGACCCGGTCGAGGAACGGGCCGTGCAGGTGACGGATCGCCGGCACCGGGAAGTAGCCCTTGGGCCGGTCGATGACGTCGACGGGCATGAGCGGGCGGCCGACGTCCTTGAGCACACCCTTGCCGCCGGAGGCGAGCTTGAGCTCCGGCGGGCAGGCCGCGGCCAGTTCGACGAGCTCGTGGTCGAGAAACGGGGTGCGCGCCTCGAGCCCCGCGGCCATTGTCATGTTGTCGACCCGCTTGACCGGGTCGTCGATGAGCATGACGGCCGAGTCGATGCGCAGCGCCGCGTCCACCGAGGTCTCGGCGCCGGGGCGGGCGAAGTGCGCCGCGACGAACGCGCGGGACGCGTCGGCCTCGGCGAGATGGGGCGCCTCGATCATGGCCGGCAGGTCGCGGTGCGGCCGGTCGGCGAAGACCCGCAGGTAGGCGTCGACGGCGCCGGCGCGGGGCACGTCCGCCAGCGGCGGGTACCAGGAGTAGCCGGCGAACACCTCGTCAGCGCCCTGGCCGGACTGCACGACCTTGACGCTGCGCGACACCTCCTGGGAGAGCAGGTAGAAGGCGACGCAGTCGTGGCTGACCATCGGCTCGCTCATCGCGGCGACGGCGGCGTCGACGGCGGGCAGCAGCCGGGAGCCCGGCACCCGGATCTGGTGGTGGTCGGTACCGAAGTGCCGCGCGATGATGTCCGAGTAGGCGAACTCGTCGCCGGACTCGCCGCCGGCCGCCTCGAAGCCGACGCTGAAGGTCGCCAGCCCCGTCTGCCCGGCCTCGGCGAGCAGTGCGACGATGAGGCTGGAGTCCAGCCCGCCGGAGAGCAGCACACCGACCGGCACGTCGGCGACCATCCGCCGGCGCACCGCGATGCGCAGCCGCTCGGCGATCGCGTCCTGCCAGTCGCGGGCGCTCCAGCCATCGTGCGCCGGGTCGCGGGTGAACGTGGGGCTCCAGTACAGCTCGTCGGTGTGGCTGCCGTCCGGTTCCACGACCCGCACGGTCGCGGCGGGCAGCTTGCGCACCCCGGCGAGGATGGTGTGCGGTGCGGGCACCACCGAGTGGAACGACAGGTAATGGTGCAGGGCGACGAGGTCGAGGTCCGAGCTGATGCCCCCGCCGGCGAGCAGCGCCGGCAGGGTGGAGGCGAAGCGCAGGCGCTCGGCGTCGGCGGCGAGGTAGAGCGGCTTGATGCCGAGGCGGTCGCGGGCGAGCACGAGCCGGCCGGTGTCGCGCTCGGCGACGGCGAAGGCGAACATGCCGGCGAAGTGGTCGACGCAGCGTGTCCCCCACCGGTGGTAGGCCTTGGCGATCACCTCGGTGTCGGAGGTGGAGAAGAACCGGTAGCCGTCGGCGACGAGCTCGTCGCGCAGCTGCTGGTAGTTGTAGATGCAGCCGTTGAACACAGTGGTCAGGCCGAGCTCGGCGTCGACCATCGGCTGGGCGGCGTGCTCCGACAGGTCAATGATCTTGAGCCTGCGGTGACCGAACGCGACCGGCCCGGCGGAGAAGACGCCGACGCCGTCCGGGCCGCGCGGCACCATTGTGGCCGTCATCCGGACCACCGCGTCGACGTCCGCCGTCCGGCCGTCGAACCTCAGCTCACCACTCAGCCCGCACATGTGCGCTCCCGTCGGTCGTCACGATCAGGCGTGATCGGATTGGATCAGGCGCAATCCCCACTTTCGGGCGTTCCTGCCCCGCCACGGCGGCGGACGAGCGTGCTCCACCTTCGATGACGGACGTTTCACACGCGTGTCAGCGCCGTGGGATCCAGGTGTCCTTGGATCCGCCGCCCTGGGAGGAGTTGACGATCAGGCTGCCGGGTGGGGCCACCCGGGACAGCGCCGCCGGCACGACGACCGGCTCCGCCCCCGCGTAGACGAACGCCCGCAGGTCCACCGCGCAGGGCACGAGCTCGCTGTCGTGCCAGGTGGGATGGGTCGACAGGGCGACCACCTCCTGGCCGATCCAGTGGCGCGGGTCGGCCAGGATCCGCTCGCGGACCTCGGTGAGCTGGTACGGCTCGGCGTGCGGGCCGATGACGACGCCCGAGCCGCCGAAGCCGTCGACCGGCTTGACGACGAGCTCGTCGAGATGGTCGAGCACGTGCTGGCACTGCTCCGGGTCGCCGCAGACGTAGGTCGGGACGTCGTCGAGCACCGGCTGCTCGCCCAGGTAGTAGGTGACCATCCGCGGCACGTAGGCGTAGACGACCTTGTCGTCGCCGACGCCGTTGCCGGGCGCGTTCGCGACGGTGACGAGCCCCGCGCGGATCGCCCGCAGCAGCGCCGGACCGAGCGGCGCCCCGTCCGCGCCGGCCGCGCCGAACAGCTCGTCCTCGTCGATCCGGCGGTACAGCACCTCCACCCGACCACGCTTCCCACCCGTCCCGCCGGGGCCGCCGTCGACGCGGTGGACACCCTCGTCGTCGACGATCAGCGACGCGGGCTCGACGAGCGGGACACCCATCTCCTCGGCGAGCAGGACGTGCTCGAAGTAGGCCGAGTCCCCCGGACCGCCGGTGAGCACGGCGACCACCGGATCGCGGCCGGCGACGGCGGGCGGGGCGGCGGCGAGCAGCGCGTCGTGCAGCAGCGCCGGCACGCCGTCCAGGCGCAGGATCCCGGACGGCGGGCCGAGCTCGGGCAGCACCGATTCGGCGAGGCGCCGGCCCTCGATCGCGTAGGCCACCCCGGAGGGGACCCGCAGGTTGTCCTCCAACACCAGCCAGCCGCCGTCACCGCCGCGGACCAGGTCGATGCCGGCGGTGGTGATCCTGATCGTCTCCTCGCCGACGGCCCGCCCGCCGTGACGCAGGCCCGGCGCGTCGCTGACCACCCAGTCGGGGACGACGCCGTCGGCGACGGCGGCCCGCTCGCCGTAGATGTCGTGCAGGAACGCCTCCAGCGCGCGGACCCGCTGCCCGAGGCCGACGGACAGCGTCTGCCAGTCATCGGCGGCGATGATGCGCGGGACGATGTCGAACGGGAACGGCTTGCTCGCCACGTCCCCCTCGACCTTGAACATGATCCCCCGGTCCGCCTGCTCCGCCTTGCGGGCTCCGACCCGTTCGTCGAGGGTCTCGGGGCCGAGGCGTTCCAGCGTGCGCATCACGGCCCGGTACTGGGGGCGCACGGCGCCGCGCTCGTCGACGATCTCGTCGAAGCCGGCGGGCTGGTAGCGCTCCAGCAGGATCGGGGCGATCTGGTCGGGGGCGGACACCGCGGGCGCCACGCCGATCGCCGCGCCGGCCGGCGGGACGTCGCGGGTCTCAGCGAGGATCAGGTCGGCGACGTCGGTGAGCAGGCCGCGCCGGGCGAAGGCGCGCCGCTGGCGCTGGGCGGAACTGCCGCGGCTGGCCGCCTGTTCGGCGAGGTTGTCGATGAGCTCCCAGTCGTCGAAGCGCTCCAGCTGGGGGTGGACCTCCTCCAGCAGCCGGCGCAGCATCGCCCGCGCAGGCACCGGGCCCGCGCCGAGGATGTCGACGAGATCGCCTTCCAGGCCGGAACGGGCGGCCCGCCAGGTCGCGGCGCGCAGCAGCTCGGCACGGGGCGGGGGTGCCTGCTTGCCGGCCTCGATCTCCTCGATCGCCTGGCAGACCAGCGCGCGGAACAGGCCCGCGATGAGGATGACGTTGTCGACGTCCGGGCAGGCGTCGCAGATCCGCAGCTCGACGGTCGGCAGGTGCGCCGACGGGCGAACGTCGAAGTAGACCATGCCCGGGTCGCTGATCACACCGGACTTGATCAGATCGGCGATGAGCTGGTCGTATTCGGCCGCCGTGCGAAACGATCCGGCGACGCCGGCGGTGGGCCAGCGCTGCCAGACCAGCGTGCGCATGCTCGCGTAGCCGCTGTCCGCGCCCATCCAGTACGGCGAGCTGGCCGACAGCGCCAGCAGCATCGGCAGCCACGGCGCGGTCCAGGCGACCACGGCCATCGCGAGGTCCCGGTCGGCGACGTCGACGTGCACCTGGGCGCCGCAGATCAGCTGCTCGCGGGCGACGATCTGGTAGTCCTCGGTCATCTGCTGGTACCGGTCATCGCGGGACACGTCGAGCGCGTCCATGTCGAGGATCGGCACGGTGCCGGCCGCCGCCGGGCCGAGCCCGAGCTGCCCCGCCGCCTCGGCGAGCTGGCGGCGCAGGTCGAGCAGGTTCGCCCGCAGCGCCAGCAGATCGGCCGTCGGTGCACTGTTCGTCTCCACCACGGATTTCAGCAGTTCCGGGGAGAACGAGTCGCCGTCCAGCCGGGCGAGAATTTCCTCTGCCCGCGGAACGAGCTGACGGGTGGTGAGATCGAGGATGTGGAACTCCTCCTCGACGCCGACCGCAACGATTCGTGCGTCGCTCATGGCCGGCTACGCTACGGCCGACCGGTTACGCGTGCATGACGGGCATGTATCCCGCATTCGGGAATCCAACCCGTGCCTCGCCCCGATCATGTGCCACCACCCTGCCTGAGCTCAGCGCCCCGACCCTGCGTCGACGCGGACACCGCGGCCCTCCCCGCGCGGTCACCGTGGTCCCGCCCGCCGGCCGGACCCCGGCGAGCGGCCGGTCGCGGATGCCTCTCACCTCTCCCGCCGCACGTCGATAAAACGTGATGACCAACACGGGTGGGCGCGACAAAGACCGGGTGAATCCGCGGGCGAACGCGCTCGGAATCCATTGCGTCACGCGCGCGGGCCGTCGGCGCGGCCGTTCACCCGCCGCGGGTTAGCGCACTATTCCGCCATACTCGGTTCGAACACCTCCCCGTCGGGGCTGGCGACGACGGTGTAGCCGTCGGGATCACGCAGCCAGATCTCGCGGTGCGCCGGGCCGTTGCCCTGCCCGGCGGCGGGTTGCGCCGCGGCGGGCGCACAGCCGCTGGTACCAGCGGCTCGACGCCTCGACATCCCGGACCACGATCACCGGCTGTGCCCGCGGAGCCCGCACGGGCGCGACCAGCCCGACCCGGTTTCCGGCCGGATCGTCGTTCTCGGCCAGCCACCGTCGTCGCGAAGCGGATCGCGGTCCGCGTGCGCCCGACGAAGATCACGACGTGGGACCACCGCCGGTTGCAGGGCCGGTACTGACCGCGCTCAGAGCGAGGTCGGTAGTGGGCAGGGCGGCCCGGATCTGGCCGGCGAGCAGGCTCCACTCGGTGTGACGGGCCGAGGTCGCGCGGTGGGCGAGACCGATGCGGCGGTGCGGGGCGGGGCGGCGGAAGGTGGCGACGGCGAGGCCACGGCCCTCGCCGACCTCGACGCCGACGGCGCCGGCGGGCAGCAGGGTCAGCCCGAGACCGCCGGCGACCATCTGCACGATCGTCGACAGGCTCGCCGCGCGCAGCGCCGACCGCTCCCGGGCGCCCGCCTCCTGGCAGACGTCCAACGCCTGCGCGCGGAAGCAGTGCCCGTCCTCCAGCAGCAGCAGGTCCTGGCCGGCGAGCGCGGCGGTCGGCACGGCGCAGCCGCCGGCGAGCGGATGCTCGTCCGGGGTGACCAGCACGAACTCCTCGTCGTAGAGCGGGATCTCGACCACGCCCGGCTCGTCGTTGGGCAGCGCGAGCAGCGCCAGGTCGAGCCCGCCGCCGCGCAGCTCGGCGAGCAGCGTCGCCGTCTGCGCCTCGCGCAGCCGCAGCCGGGTGTCGGGCAGGCCCTCACGCAGCGCGGGCAGCAGCCGCGGCAGCAGATAGGGCGCCACGGTCGGGATGACGCCGAGGCTGATGTCGCCAGCGAGCGGCTCACGGGCACGCACCGCCAGCTCGCCGATGTCGTCCACCGCGCCGAGCACGCCACGGGCCCGCCGGACGATCTCCTCGCCGGTCGTGGTGAGCAGCACGCTGCGGGTGGTGCGCTCGACGAGCTGGACGCCGAGGGTCCGTTCCAGGGCGGCGACGGAACTGGACAGCGTCGGCTGGCTGACGTGCAGCGCGCCGGCCGCCCGGCCGAAGTGGCGATGGTCGGCGACGGCGACGAGCGCGCGCAGCTGGGTGAGGGTCGGCTGCGGGGAAGCCATAGGTCGAGGCTATCAAACTTGCCGAATCTTTCGATTTCTCTTCTGAGTCGACGCTCAGCAGAGTGGACCCCGTAGCCCGGACCCTTCGCGCAGAGGAGCAGCTCACGTGCTGACCATCGGTGATGCCTTCCCGACCTACGACCTCACCGGCGTCGTCTCCAGCGACCCGGACACCGCCTTCGTCCGCGAGACCGCTACCAGCCGTCCCGGCCAGTGGCGGGTTGTGTTCTTCTGGCCGAAGGACTTCACCTTCGTCTGCCCGACCGAGATCGCCGCGTTCGGCCGGATCAACGACGAGTTCGCCGACCGCGACGCGCAGGTCCTCGGCGTCTCGACGGACAGCGAGTACGTCCACCTGGCCTGGAAGCAGAACCACCCGGACCTGACGAACCTGCCCTTCCCGATGCTCGCCGACCTCAAGAAGGAGCTGACCGCCGCCGCCGGCGTCCTCGGCGACGACGGGGTGGCGCAGCGGGCGACGTTCATCGTCGACCCGGACAACGTCATCCAGTTCGTCATGGTCACCGCCGGCAGCGTCGGTCGGAACCCGGCCGAGGTCCTGCGGGTCCTCGACGCCCTGCAGACCGACGAGCTGTGCCCCTGCAACTGGCAGAAGGGCGAGGAGACGCTCGGGGCGGCGGCCCCGGCGCCGGTCGAGGTGGCGGCCTGATGGCCGTCGCCCGGCTGCGCGAACTTCTCCCCGACCACGCGAAGGACCTGCGGCTGAACCTCGGCTCGGTGACCAGCCAGTCGCAGCTGTCCGAGCAGCAGCTATGGGGCGTGGTGCTCGCGTCGGCGATCGCCAGCCGCGGCCGCACCACCCTGGTCGAACTCGAGGCCGAGGCGCTCGAGCACCTGACCCCGACCGCCGCCGACGCCGCCCGCACCGCCGCCGCGCTGATGGCGATGAACAACGTCTACTACCGCACGCTGCACCTGCTGGAGGACGACGAGTACGCGAAGTTGCGTGCCGGCCTGCGGATGAACGCGATCGCCAACCCGGGCGTCGACAAGGTCGACTTCGAGCTGTGGTCGCTGGCCGTCTCGGCGGTCAACGGCTGCGGCCGCTGCCTGACCGCGCACGAACGCGAGCTGCGCGGCCGCGGCGTGGCCCGCGAGGTGATCCAGGACGCGATCCGGGTGGCGTCCGTCGTGCACGCGGTCGCCGTCACCCTCGAGGCGGTCGAGACGACCGGCGGCGCGACCCCGTCCCCCGCCACCGGCTGACCTGGCGTCCGGCTGACCTGGCGTCCGGCCCACCGGCGGCGGTCACCCCGCACGCCGCCGGTGGGAGGTCTACTGGCTGTAGTCGACGCTGAGATCGGGGCCGTCGGAGCCCGGCCGGGCGTCCTGGCCCGCTTCCTGGTCTCGCGTACCACGCTGCGCTGACCGACGACGTGTCGTACCTGGTCAGCCCGGCCGCGAGCGGGCGCCCACCAGGTCGGCGCGACCCGTCTCCGGCGAAGCGACCAGCTCGGTACGCGGTTAGCATGCCGGGCATTCGTATTTACTCTACGTAACAAATCGAGTATTACAGCGTGGTACTCGACCGCCCCCGCCCCTGGGGGGTTCCGGCACGCTGCCACAATGCGACTTTGTAAGCACGGTTGGTAGCCAACTCGTCGCAGTGGCAACGAGCCGTACATCCACCGTCGCGGTCCGGAACCTGGGGTGAACCGGGACGGACAGCCACACCTCCAGGGGGATCAAGATCATGACGTTAACGCAACCGGCCGGCACCTCGACCACCCGGATCTCGCCGCACCCGGTGCGCCTCACCCGGGCCGCGGGCCCGGACGGCACGGCGACGCCGGGAACCCCGGGCCGCGCCCTGTCGGGTGCGCTGCTCGCGGCGAACCGCGTCGGGCAGCACGTCCGCGTGCCGAAGACGGCGGAGCTCGTCGCCGCCCACCTGCGCCGCCAGATCGTCCGCGGCGAACTCCACGAAGGCGACGCCCTCCCCCCCGAAGCCGTCCTCATGGAACAGTTCGGCGTCTCCCGCCCCACCCTGCGCGAAGCCTTCCGCGTCCTCGAATCCGAAGCCCTCATCAGCGTCCGCCGCGGCGCCCACGGCGGCGCCCGCGTCCACACCCCCAACGGCGACGTCGCCGCCCGCTACACCGCCCTCATCCTCGAACACCAACACACCACCCTCGCCGACATCCACACCGCCCACACCCACCTCGAAACCACCACCATCCGCCTGCTCGCCACCACCATCACCGACACCCACCTCACCACCCTCACCCACCACCTCACCACCACCGACCACACCCTCAACCAACCCACCCCCAACCCCCACGACATCCACACCCAGCATCTCCACTTCCACACCCTCCTACTCACCACCCCCACCCCCACCAACCACACCCTCACCATGCTCACCAGCATGATCCGCCACATCCTCGACGCCACCACCCCCGACACCCCCACCCCCGACCTCACCACCCTCCGCCACCAACACACCACCCACCACCAGCTCCTCACCCACCTCACCCACCACGACCCCGACGCCGCCGAAACCCTCTGGCGCCACCACCTCACCACCACCCCCCACACCCCCCACCACCCCACCACCCCCCTCGACCTGCTCAGC